>NZ_JAKTNR010000013.1 GCF_022760855.1 Thermus albus | reverse complement strand
GGAGGGCCCGGCTGCTGCTGGTACCCTGGTCCAGGGCCAAAAGGTAGTTCATAGTTTTTTGCCTAAGTAGAGTTCTCGTGACGTTTCTGGTCCAAATAACCTTCTTAGCGCTTGCCAGGCATTGCGAATATGCGCTCGCATGGCAGCTTCTGATGATAAGGCGTCTCTCCTGGCTATGGCCTCTTTGATCTCGTGGTGTTCTTCAATAGATGAGGAGAGGCGCCCCAAAACACCGGCAGACGTATTTATAAGAAATCTAACGTGACCATCAAGGTTCTGAGCAACTCGATACAAGCGCCTGTTTCCAGAGGCCTCCCATATGGTCCGATGAAACTCCATCTCTAAATCTCCGTACGCCTCTAGATCCCCCTTTGCTGCCGCTTCCTTCTGCTTTTGCCACAAATTCACAAGTGTTTGTACCAATTTCGTATCACTTCTGTCGGCAGCCAAGCGGTAAGCTAGGCTTACTAAGCCCTCACGTAGCTCGTAAATCGCCGTTGGCTTTAAACACCTGGTACCCCTTATGTGGCACGGAGCGCACGAGGCCTTCCTGTTCTGGAGCGACCAAAGCCGCTTTCACAGGAGGAGAGGAAAGTTCTAGTTCTTGCGCCAGCTTTCGGACGGTCAATCTTGCTCCTGGAGTTGGCTAGGAGCCTAAGGCTCCAAACACCTTTTCCCCGGAATAGCACTTTTTTGGAACTTACGCTCGAAGTTATCCTTACCTGGAGCTGCCAGGACAGCTGGAGGGTGGGCTCCTGCCGGGCCAGGGGTAAGGTGTTGGGGATGGTGGAGGGTTGGCCAACGCCGTGAGGCGCGGGTGGGGAAGGGGTTGCGGGTTTCGGTGTGGGTACTATGGCTTAGGGGCTTTAAGGGCCAAGTTGTGGGAAAAGGTGGTTAGGGGGGAAGAAGAGCCCTCCCCTTGGCCCAAGTTGTCCCTTTAGAGCAGTGCATTTGAAGAGCTTGTGGACCTCGTTCCGGAACCTTTACGAGGGTTAATCCCAGGGGGGTCTCCGGTGTTAGAGGGGAAGATAAGGCACAAACCCTTGACGCCCCGGGCAAGGCAGTGGTAAGCTAGCGGACGTCGTTAGGGGGCTAACTACTATGGGCTGGATGGACGGGGACGCTGCAGCCCTTGCCGACCTCCAAGCTTTAGGCTTCAGTCCCAACGAGGCCAGGGCTTACCTAGCGTTGGTGCGGGGGGGCAGGCAGAAGGGGTACGAGGTGGCCAAAGGGAGCGGCGTACCCCGCTCCATGGTATACCAAACCCTGGAACGTCTGGTGGCAAGGGGGGCGGCCTACCGGGTGGAGGAGGGCGAGGGAGTTTTCTACGATGCCGTTTCCCCAACCGAGCTCCTGTCCCGGTTGGAACAAGAGGTTGGGAATAAGCTGGCCCGGGCAAAGGAAAGCCTTTCACGGCTTAACTCCGAACCTTCCTTGGAAACCATTTGGCGGGTGCAGGGCTTTGACAGGGCCCTCGCTGAGGCCCGTTCCTTGGTCCAGCGTGCCGGGCGGGCGTTGACCCTGTCCCTTTGGCAAGAACAGCTGGATGCGCTGGAACCCCACCTCTTGGATGCTAAGGA
This sequence comes from Thermus albus, assembly GCF_022760855.1. Classification (NCBI taxonomy): domain Bacteria; kingdom Thermotogati; phylum Deinococcota; class Deinococci; order Thermales; family Thermaceae; genus Thermus; species Thermus albus. Next base: position 32,693 of record NZ_JAKTNR010000013.1, on the reverse strand, counting down.
GCGGGGCGTATCCATCCGGCTGGTCCTCTTCGGCCAGCGAGCCGATCCCAGGTTGGGCAAGGTTTACTTCCACCATTTCGTGGATCCGCAGGTGGTGGAGAGGAGGCTCCGGGCCCGGCTTTTCGTGGTGGCCAAGGACCACGAGGAGGTGGTGGTAGGAAACCTGGTCCGAGAAGGCAAAAGTTGGGCTGTGCGCACGCGCGATCCTGCCCTGGTCTTGGTGGCAGAGGAGTACGTGCGCCACGACGTGGTGCTGGCCGAGATGACCTTGGCCTACGGGGTGGAAAAGCTTACCGCCCTGTGGACGGGGCGGGAGGACCTAAAACGCATGGTAACGGGGGAGGAGATCCATGGAGCTCCTTGACCTCTATCGGATCATGTACCGGATCCGGCGGTTTGAGGAGCGGGTGGAGCGGCTCTTCTTGGCGGGTAAGATCCCGGGTTTCGTCCACCTTTACATTGGGCAGGAGGCGGTGGCCGCCGGTGCCCTGGCCCACTTTCGGCCTGGGGACTACCTGACCAGTACTCACCGCGGCCACGGGCACGCCTTGGCCCTAGGCGTGGATCCCCGGGATCTCATGGCCGAGCTGTTCGGGCGGCGCACGGGGGTCTGTCGAGGAAAAGGGGGTAGCATGCACCTGTTCGACGCCCGCCGCGGGATGCTGGGGGCTAACGGCATTGTGGCGGGCGGCCTCCCCATCGCCGTGGGTGCAGGGCTGGGCCTCCGCATCCTAGGCCACGAGGGGGCCGTGTTCTGCTTTTTTGGCGATGGGGCCCTGGGCCGAGGGGTACTTCACGAAAGCCTCAACCTGGCAGCCCTGTGGCAACTTCCCGTCCTCTTCGTCCTGGAGAACAACCGGTATGCCTCCACCACCGGTTTCGCCGAAAGCCACGCCTTCCAGGTTCCCGCACTGGTGGGTGCCTATGGGATCCCCTATCTCGAGGCGGACGGATCCGACGTGGAGGAAGTTCACCGGGCCGTTGGGGAGCTGTTGGCCCACGTGCGCAGCGGCCGGGGACCTGCCTTTGTGGAAGCCCACACCTACCGGTTTAAGGGGCATTACGTGGGCGATCCCGAGCGCTACCGTAGCCGTCAGGAGGTGGAAGAGGCCCGGAGGCGGGACCCCCTGGGCCTCGCCCGGGCGAGGCTCTTGGCCTTGGGCCTGGCCCAGGAGGAGCTCGAGGCCCTGGAGAGGAAAGAGGAGGAGCTCTTGGAGGAGGCGGTGGTTTTCGCGGAGGGAAGCCCCTGGCCGGACCCGGAGGAGGCCCTGGTAGGGGTTTTCGCCGAGCCGGTATCCGACTACCCCTGGGAGGAGCCATGAGGGAGATCACCTTTGCCGAGGCCACACGGGAAGCCATGGAGGAGGAGATGGCCCGGGACCCCCGGGTGTTCCTCATGGGCGAGGACATCGCCAAGCAAGGGGGCATTTTCGGCCAGTTCAAAGGGCTTCCCCAACGCTTCGGGTTGGAAAGGATCCGGGATACTCCCATCAGCGAGCCCACCCTGGTGGGAGCGGCCTTAGGGGCCGCATTGGTGGGCGCTAGGCCCGTTCTGGACATCCACTTCGCCGACTTCCTCCTCCTCGCCATGGACGAGCTGGTAAACCAGATGGCCAGCCTTCGCTACATGTCCGGGGGCAAGCTCAAGGCCCCCGTGGTCATCCGGGCCCCCGACGGGGCCATACGCTCGGCTGGGGCCCATCATTCCAAGAGCCTCGAGGGCCTTTTCCTGCATCTGCCCGGTTTCAAGGTGGTGGCCCCGGCCACCCCCAGGGATGCCAAGGGCCTCTTGAAAAGCGCCATCCGGGCCGAGGACCCGGTCCTCTACCTGGAGCACAAGGCCCTCTACCCGAGAAAAGGACCCGTGCCCGAAGGGGAGTACCTGGTTCCCCTGGGCCGGGCAGAGGTGGTGCGGGAGGGGAGGGATGTGACCCTCATCAGCTACTCCTTGACCCTGCACAAGACCCTCGAAGCGGCGGAAGCCCTGGCCAGGGATGGGGTGGAGGCCGAGGTGGTGGACCTAAAGACCCTCTACCCCTTGGACTGGGACACCCTCCTGGGCTCCGTGGAGCGGACCGGTAGGGCGGTGGTGGCCCACGAGAGCTGGCGTTTCCTGGGCCCGGGGGCGGAGATCGCCGCCACCCTGGAGGAGAGGCTCTGGCGGAAGCTGAAGGCCCCCGTGGCCCGGGTAGGGGCCGCCCACGTGCCCATCCCCTTTAGCCCCCCCTTGGAGAGGCGGGTAATCCCCCAGGTGGAGGACATCCTCATGGCGGCCAAGGAGGTGTTGGCATGGGCCTGAAGCCCATTCGCATGCCCCAGTTGGGCCTCACCATGCAGGAGGGCACCTTCCAGGGTTTCCTCAAAGGGGTGGGGGAGGCCTTCCGCCGCGGGGAGCCCCTCTTCCAGGTGGAAAGCGACAAGGCCTTGGTGGAGGTGGAGGCTGAGGCGGACGGGATCTTAAGGGAGGCCTTGGCGGAGGTGGGTAAGACCTACCCCGTGGGCGCAATCTTGGGTTTCTACGAGGAGGTGTGAGATGAGGCGGATACTGGCGGGGATTCTGGTGCTCTTGGGGCTGGCCCTGGCCCAGTTCAAGGGCGAGTACAAGCTTTCCGTGGTGGTGGCCCCCAACACCGCCTGGGGCATGGGGGCTCAGAAGTTTGCCGACCTGGTCAGGGAGAAAACCGGGGGCCGCGTGAACATCAAGATCTACTTCTCGGGCCAGCTTTTTGCCGGTCAGCAGACCAACGAGTTCCAGCTGCTCCGGACTGGGGTGGCCGATTTCGCCATCGGCTCCACCATCAACTGGTCGCCCCAGGTGAAGGAGCTCAACCTCTTTAACCTTCCCTTCTTCTTCCCCAGCTACAAGGAGCTGGATGCGGTGGAGGAGGGCCAGGCGGGGAAGGCCATCTTCCAAAGGCTCAGGCAGCTGGGAGCGGAACCCCTGGCCTGGGGGGAGAATGGCTACAGGCAGCTCACCAACTCCAAGCGCCCCGTGCGTTCTCCCGAAGACCTCCAGGGCCTGAAGATCCGGGTGGTGGGCGCCCCCATCTTCATCGACACCTTCCGGGCCTTGGGCGCCAACCCCACCTCCATGAGCTGGGCCGAGGTCTTGACGGCGCTGCAGCAGGGCGTCATCGAGGGCCAGGAGAACCCTATCGTGGGGGTGATCATTCCCTATAAGCTTTGGGAGCTGGGGCAACGCTACCTTACGGTCTGGAACTACGTGATCGACCCCCTCATCTTCGCCGCCAGCGCCCAGACCTGGCGCACCTTCCCTAGCGACGTACAGAAGGCCATCCAGGAGGCGGCCCTCGAGGCAGCCCGGTACCAGAAGGCCCTGGCCCGCGCGGGAATGGACGACGGCACCGCCCTAAAGTATCTGGCCTCCATGGGAATTAAGGTGGAGATCACGGATCCCTTGGCCTACCTGCGCTCCCAAGGGGTGCAGGTGACCGTGCTCTCGCCCCTGGAGATCGGGCGCTTCCGGGACCGGGTAGCGGGGGTGGTGCAGCGCTGGATGAACGAGATCGGGGGAACCCTGGTGGTCCAGGCGGAGGCGGACAAGAAGCGGGTCCGTTGATGCTGAGGCGCCTCGAGGAGCTCCTTCTGGCCCTTCTCCTGGGTGGCATGGCTACCCTGGCCTTTGCCAACGTGCTCACCCGCTACCTGCTCCATTACCCCCTGGCCTTCTCGGAGGAGCTCCTGGTGAACGCCTTCGTCTGGGCAACCCTCCTGGGCATCGCCATCGGCCTGCGGGAGGGCCAGGAGGGGGCCCATATCCGTTTCGTGGCCCTGACCGAGGCCCTGCCGGCGGGCTGGCGCCGGGGTTTCATCGCCCTGGGGTTCGCCGTGTTTGCCCTTCTCTTTCTGCTTCTGGCCTACCTGGCCTGGGGGCAGGCCCGGGACGACCTCGTCCTCAGGGCCACCTCTCCCTCCCTGGGCCTGCCCAATGCGGTCTACACCCTGCCTACCCCTTTCCTGGCCCTTTGGGTAGCGTTCCGGGCCCTAGAGGGGGCGTGGCGGAGCCTCAAGGGGTGAGGGCGTGGATCTTGGCATTCTGCTCATCGCCTGCTTTGTGACCCTCCTCCTGCTGCGGGTCCCCGTGGCCGGAGCCCTGGGCGCCAGCGCCGTCTTGGTGATCGCCATGGGTGGCCTTGGCCTCCAGGTGGTCTCCTTCAACTTCCAAGCCGGCATCGCCAAGTTCCCTCTCCTGGCCATCCCCTTTTTCATCCTGGCGGGGACGGTGATGGACCGGGCCGGGATCGCCGAGCGGATTGTGCGCCTCCTTCTGGCGGCGGTGGGCGGCTGGCGGGCGGGGGCCGCGGTGGCCACGGTGCTGGCGGGCATGTTCTGGGGGGCGGTATCCGGCTCCGGACCCGCCACCGTGGCCGCCCTTGGAGGGATCCTCATCCCCATGATGGTGCGCCAGGGTTACGCCCCGGGGTTTGCCGCGGGCCTGGTGGCCGCCTCCGCGGAGCTTTCCATCGTCATCCCCCCTTCCATAGCCCTGATCGTCTACGCCACCTTGGCCACCACCTCGGTGGCCCAGCAGTTTTGGGCCGGAATCCTACCCGGTATCCTCATGGGAGGGTTCCTGGGCCTGGCGGCGATACTGGTGGTCCGGGCCCGGGGCTGGGGAAGGGCCCACGATCACGGCCAGCATCACCCCTTAGGACGCTTGGTCCTGGAGGCGGCACCGGGCCTCCTCACCCCCATCCTTATCCTGGGGGGGATCTACGGGGGGGTCTTTACCCCCACCGAGGCGGCGGCCGTGGGAGTTTTCTGGGGGCTTTTCGTGGGCTTTTTCGTCTACCGCACCCTGAGGCCGGCCCATCTGGTTCCCCTCCTGGTGGAGGCAGGGGTGTCCAGCGCCGTGGTCATGGCCATCGTGGCCTGGGCCGGCATCTTCGCCTGGGCCGCGGACACCGTGGGCCTGGTGGGTAGGGTTTCCCAGTCCCTCCTGGAATGGAGTGGGAATCCCCTGGGCCTAATGCTTCTCCTCAACGTGTTCTGGCTGGTCCTGGGGATGCTTCTGGACGCGGTGAGCATCTACTACCTCACCCTGCCCATCCTGCTTCCGGTCCTGGCCCACATGGGCTGGGACCCCGTCTGGATGGGGATCGTGATGACGGTCAACATGGCCATTGGGCAGATCACGCCCCCCGTGGCGGTGAACCTTTTCGTGAGCGCCCGCATCAGCGGCCTGCCCATCGAGAGGATCTGGCGGGAGATCTGGCCTTTCGTCCTGGCTTCGGTGTTGGGACTGGTGCTCTTGGCCTACTGGCCCTTCCTCCGTCCACTCCTATGGGGGCGGTAGCCTACCGCCTCCTACCCTACGCCCTAGCCTACGCCCTGTCCTACCTGCTGCGTTCCGCCAATGCCGTCCTGGCCGAGCCCCTGGCCGCGGAGCTCCACCTGGCCCCCGCCCTCCTGGGGGGTCTGACCGCCAGCTTCTACCTGGCCTTCGCCCTGGGCCAGGTCCCCTTGGGATGGCTGATGGAGCGAAGGGGCCCCCGGCGGACCCTGTTTCCCTTGCTCCTGGTGGCGGGATTGGGCTCTTTCCTTTTCGCCTTGGCCACGAGCCCAGCCTTTCTGATGGCGGGAAGGGCCTTGATGGGGGTGGGCGTGGCCTTGGCCCTGGTGGGGAGCGTGAGGGCCTACCAGCTCCATGCACCCGCCCACCTGGCGAGCCTGAGCGCCTTCACCGTAGCCCTGGGGGGGCTCGGGGGCCTGATGGCCACGGTGCCCTTAGCCCTCTTGGGCGAACGACTGGGCTGGCGGGGAGCCTTCGTGGTCCTCGCCCTGGCCTCCTGGGGCCTGGGCCTTCTGGGTCTGGCCGTTGGTCCCTCGGATCCCCAGGTGGGGCTCCGCCCTTCGCACCCCGAGGGGGCACGGGCCCCGAGGGGAGCCTTGGGGATGGGGGTGGTGGCCTTCGCCTACATAGGGTCCTTCTTTGCCCTGCAGAGCCTTTGGGCCGGAGCGTTCGCCTACCATCTCGGCCTGGAGGCCCTCCAGGTAAGCCGGCTACTCTTCCTCCTGAATGGGGCCTCCGTCCTGGGGGGGCTCCTGGCCGGCCTTCTGGCCAGATACCTCGGTGTCGGCCCGGCCCTTATGGTGGGGATGCTGGTGTTCGCCTGCGGCCTGGCCCTTTGGCCCGGAGGCCTCCTCCTACCCGTAGGCTACGCCATGGTGGGCCTTGGCGGCGGCTTCAACGGGCTCGTTCTGGCCTATACCGCAAGCCTTGCCGGCCCAGGAGCGGGTGGGGTCCTGGGCCTGGTGAACCTGGCGGGGGTGGTAGGGATCTTCCTGGTCCAGGGAGGGTTGGGTGTGGTGGTGGAGAGGCTAGGTTACGGACCAGCCTTCCTGGTCCTCCTCACCCTCCAGGTCCTGGCGGCGGCTGCCCTCCTCCGCCAACGGCAGCGGGCAAGCAGGCCCTGACCTGGCTGGTGCCCGGCGCTCCCCAAACCCCATGGGCAAAAGGGCGCCGAGGGCGCTACACCCCATAGCTGGGCGGAGGTGTGAGGAGCCCCTCCGCCACAAGGGGCCGCATGGCAGCCCTGTCCCCGGGCGGGCCGGCCTCAGGGGTTTTCCCAGGGGGAGTGGCCGGGGGGCCTTCCTAGATGGGCATGCGGCCCAGGCGAACCCCCGTGGGCCTGGTCCGGGCCTCGGCCGCGGCCGGGGCCTCACGGCGGGGGGCGAAGCCCTGGGGCCAGGGGGCGGGCTCCCCGGCCTGGGCTTGGGCGGGGCCGGCTTGGAGCGGGCGGGTGGACCCCTACCGGACCCTCGAGGCGGCCCTGGGCTTCCCCTCGAGGCCTGCCCCGGGGGCGGCCCGTGCCGAGGGGTGGGGGCATCCCCCCAAGGCCCCCTCCCTGGCCGCCCGGGGGTGGGGCCCTGCGGGGGGTAGCCCCTCCTGGCCGGCCCCGCGATCCCGGGCCCGGGACCGCCTAGGGCCACCCTGTCCCCTGGGGCTCCCGGGCCAAGGGGGCGCGGGGACGCCCTCGGGAGGGGGGAGGGGCCCCAGGGGCCCAGGACCCCCTTGACACAAACGTGCACGGTCGCTTAAAATCGCGCAAAATGCCCCTAGCCCAACTCCGCCGACAAAACCTCCTGGATCTCCTCCGCCGGCACGGGGGCCTGAGCACCCAGGAGCTGGCCCACCGCCTGGGCGTCTCCCCGGCCACGGTCCGGAGGGACCTGGCCCTCCTGGCCCGGCTGGGCCTCCTGCACCGGGACCATGGCGGCGCCTATCTGCCCGAAACCGAACCCCCCTACGCGCTGAAGGTGAGGCAGAACCCCCGGGTAAAGGAGGCCATTGCCAGGAGGGCCTTGGCGGAGGTGGCCGAAGGCTCCACCCTCATCCTGGACTCCGGCACCACCACCCTGGCCCTGGCCCGGCTCCTCGCGGGGAGAAGGGTCCGGGTGGTGGCCTTGGATGTCCCCATAGCCCAGGCCCTGGCCCAAGGGGAGACGGAGGTCTGGCTTCCGGGCGGCAGGGTGCGCAACGGCTTTTACAGCCTGGTGGGACCCTGGGCGGAGGAGGCCTTGGGGGGGGTGAGGGCGGACGTGTTCTTCTTAGGGGCAGATGCCTTTGACGCCGATGGGGTCACCAACCACACCTTCGAGGAGGCGGCGGTGAAACGCAAGGCCATGGCGGTCAGCAGACGCACGGTGCTCCTGGCGGACCGGAGCAAGTGGGGCAGGAAGGCCCCAGCCTTTGTGACCCCCCTCGGCGCCATAGACCTGGTCATCACGGACCTGGAGGACCCCACCCTCCGGTCCCTGGCAAAAGTGGAGGTGGTCCATGAAAGCCTTTAAAGAGCGGTTCGGCTACAAGCCTGTTATCGCCATGGTACATCTAAAAGCCCTCCCGGGGACTCCCCTTTACGACGGGGACCTCGAGGGGATCGTGGCCGCCGCCCGGCATGACCTTCAGGCCCTCCAAGAGGCCGGGGTGGACGCGGTCATGTTTGGCAACGAAAACGACCGCCCCTACGAGCTCCAGGTGGACCCGGCCAGCACCGCCACCATGGCCTATGTGATCGGCCGGCTAAGGGGGGAGATCCGGGTGCCCTTTGGGGTGGATGTGCTTTGGGACCCCATGGCCACCGTAGCCTTGGCCGCGGCCACGGGGGCCCTCTTTGCCCGGGAGATCTTCACCGGGCTATACGGCTCCGACATGGGCCTGTGGCAGGGCAGGGCCGCGGAGGCCCTGCGTTACCGGAAGAGGTTAGGCCGGGACGACCTCTTCCTCTTCTACAACGTTTCCGCGGAGTTCGCCTCCCCCCTGGACACCCGGTCCCTGGTGGAAAGGGCCCGGAGCGCGGTCTTCTCCAGCCTGGCGGACGCCATCCTGGTCTCGGGACCCATGACCGGGGAGGGGGTGGACCTGGCCCATATAAGGGCCGTTAAGGAAGCCTTACCCCACGTGCCCGTCTTGGCCAATACTGGGGTACGGCACGACACGGTGGCCGCCATCCTGGAGGTGGCGGACGGGGTGATCGTGGGCACGGCCCTGAAGCGGGACGGGTACACCTTCAACCCCGTGGACCCCAAGAGGGCCCAGGACTTCATGGCCCGGGTGCGGGAGGTACGGGGGCGGGCATGATCCTGGGCGTGGACATCGGCACCACCTCCGTAAAGGCCCTTCTCCTCTCCGAGGAGGCCCAGGTGCTCGCCGAGGCGGAGCACCCCCACCCCCTCCACTCCCCCCGGCCGGGCTTCGCGGAGGAGGACCCCGAGGACTGGTGGCGGGGATTGGGCCACGTGGTCTCCCAGGTGCTCCAAGGCCGTGCCCCAAAGGGCCTTAAGGCCATGGGCCTCTCCGGCATGGTGCCAGCCCTAGTGCTCCACGGGGAAAAGGGGGAGGTCCTAAGGCCCTCCCTGCAGCAAAACGACGCCCGGGCGGTGGCGGAGATCCGGGAGCTGAGGGAACATTTCGGCGACGCCTGGCTCTTCGCCCGCACCGGGGCCACGTGGAACCAGCAGGTTTTAGCTCCCAAGCTCCTGTGGCTGAGGCGGCACGAGCCTGAGGTGTGGGCCAAGGCCCGCTGGATCTCGGGTTCCTACGAACACCTCACCTTCCGCCTCACGGGGGAGCGTTATCAGGAGGCCAACTGGGCCCTGGAATCCGGCCTTTGGAACCCTGGGGAGGAGGGCTGGCTGAAGGAAGTCCTGGACTACGTGGGGATCGGGGGTGAGCTCCTCGGGCCGGTACGGCAGCCTTGGGAGGTGGTGGGGCAGGTGGGCCCGGCCTCCAGGGAGCTGGGCCTGCCCGAGGGCCTACCTGTCATCGCGGGAAGCGCGGACCACATTGCAGCCGCCTTGGCCTCGGGCCTCAAGGAGGAGGGCGAAGCGGTGGTGAAGCTAGGGGGGGCTGGAGACTTCCTCTACGCCGTGGACCGGTTTACCCCCATACCCGAGCTTTTCATCGACTTTCACGACATCCCTGGGCTTTTCGTGATCAACGGCTGCATGGCCACCACGGGGAGCCTTCTAAGGTGGTTCCGGGATGCCTTCCGCCCAGGCCAGGGCTTCGCCCAGCTGGACCGGGAGGCGGAGGCCGTGCCCCCAGGGGGGGAGGGGTTGGTGGTCCTCCCCTACTTCCTGGGGGAGAAGACCCCCATCCACGACCCCGAGGCTCGAGGGGTGGTGGTGGGCCTCACCCTCACCCACACCCCCGCCCACGTGTGGCGGGCCCTTTTGGAGGCGGTAGCCTACGCCTTCCGCCACCACCTGGAGGTCCTGGAGGGGAGGGGCCACCAGGTCTCCAGGCTTTTCGTCATGGACGGGGGTGCTAAAAGCCAGCTTTGGCGCAGGATCCTCGCCAGCGTCCTGGAGAGGCCCTTGGCCAAGCTGGTGGAAGGGAACCTGGGAAGCGCCTACGGCACGGCCTTTTTGGCGGGGGTGGCCGTGGGGCTATGGGGCTACGGGGACCTGAGAAGGGAGGTGGAGGAGGTCACGGAGCCGGAGCCCGCCTGGATTCCCGTGTACCGCCACCTCTATGGGCTTTACCGGGAGCTTTACGGGCGGCTTAAGGACCTCTTTCCCAGGCTTGGAGGTGAGCATGCCTAACGCTTTGGTCACGGGGGCGGGTACAGGCATCGGCAAGGCCATCGCGGAACGGCTGGCCCAGGATGGCTTCAAGGTCTGGGTGACGGACCTGGACGGGGACAGGGCCAAAAAGGTGGCGGAGGCCCTGGGCATGCCCTCCATGGCCCTGGATGTGACCCGCAGGGACCAGCTGGAGGAGGCCCGGGATCGCGTGTTCGCGGAGGACGGCCGGCTGGACGTGTTGGTGGCCAACGCGGGGGTCTCCACCATGAACCGTTTCCTGGATCTCACCGAGGAGGAGTGGGATTTCAACCTCACCGTGAACGCCAAGGGCACCTTCCTCACCCTGCAGACCTTCGGCCGCAGGATGGTGGACCAGCCCCCCATCCCGGGCCGGGAGGTGCGGGGTAAGCTGATCGCCATCGCCTCCATGGCGGCACGGCAAGCGGCTCCCCTGCTGGCCCACTATAGCGCCAGCAAGTTCGCCGTCTTGGGCCTGGTGCAGGCGGCGGCCAAGGAGCTAGCCCCTTACCGGATCACCGTCAACGCGGTCAACCCCGGGTTCGTGCGCACCTCCATGCAGGAACGGGAGGTGGCTTGGGAGAGCCGGCTTCGGGGCATCCCCCCTGAGGAGGTGGTAGCCGACTATATCCGGCAAACCCCCTTGGGGAGGTTGGAGCTTCCCGAGGATGTGGCCAAGGCGGTGAGCTTCCTGGCCGGTCCCGACAGCGACTTCATCACGGGTGAGGCCCTGGAGGTGAACGGCGGTGCCTGGATCTTCTAGGGCCCTCCGCCTCTTAGCCCATGGGATCCTTTGGGCCTTCAGCCTGGCCTTCCTCCTGCCCCTCCTCTGGACCCTTAGGAGTGCCCTCCTGCCCGAGGGGCTGGCCTACGCCCTACCCCCGGCCTGGGGTCCTTGGACCCTGGAGAACTTCCAGCAGGTGCTTTCAGGACCCTTTGGTAAGGCCTTCCAGAATAGCCTTCAAGTGGCCTCCTTGGTGGTCCTCCTGGGGCTGCCCTTGGCGGCGGGGCTCGGGTACGCCATGGCCCGTTACCGCTTGGGGGGGCACGGGCTTAGGTTCGCGGTGCTGGCGGTGCAGATGATCCCCCCCATCGTCCTGGCCCTTCCCCTCTTCGCCCTCATGCGCCTCCTAGGCCTCTCGGGGTCCCTGGCCTCCTTGGTGCTGGCCTACCTGGCCTTCGCCCTCCCCTTCATGGCCTGGCTCCTCTTGGGGTTCTTCCAGGGCCTACCCCGGGAGCTGGAGGAGGCCGCTTACGTGGACGGGGCCACCCCTCTTCAGGCCTTCCTGCGGGTGACCCTCCCCCTCCTAAGGCCCGTGGTGGCGGTCCTCCTCATCCTCCAGACCCTCACGGAGATCCGGACCTACGACCTGGTCTACGTGCTCACCCGGGGCGGGCCGGGCACAGCCACCGACCTGGTCAGCTACTACATCTACCGCAAGGCCTTCCTAGGCCTGGACCTCTCGGGGGCGGCGGCCATGAGCTACATCCTCCTCCTTACCCTGGCCCTGGTGGGGGCCTACTACCGGGTCTTGACACGCTCCTGACACATCTCTGGCAAGGTGGCAAAGGGTGGTTGAGCTCAGGGAAGTGCACAAACGCTACGGGCCCGTCAGGGCGGTGGAGGGGCTGGACCTCAGCCTCAGGAGGGGGGAGTTTTTCACCCTCCTAGGGCCTTCGGGGTGCGGTAAGACCACCACCTTGCGCCTGGTGGCGGGCTTTGAGAGCCCGGACCGGGGGGAGGTCTACATAGGAGGCCAGCTGGTCAACAACCTGCCCCCTGAGAGGCGGCCCATTGGGATGGTCTTCCAGCACTACGCCCTTTTCCCCAACATGACCGTTTTCGGCAACATAGCCTTCCCCTTGCGGTTAAGGCGGGTTCCGGAAAGGGAGGTGCGCAAAAGGGTGGGGGAACTTTTGCAAATGGTGCACCTGGCGGGCCTCGAGGGGCGCTACCCCAAGGAGCTTTCCGGCGGGCAGCAGCAGCGGGTGGCCTTGGCCCGGGCCCTGGCCCGGGAGCCCAAGGTCATCCTGATGGACGAGCCCTACTCCGCCCTGGACCCGGTGCTGCGGGAGGAGCTGCGGCGGGAGGTCCGCACCCTCCTCAAGGACCTGGGGATCACCGCCCTCCACGTGACCCACGATCCCGAGGAGGCCATGCTCCTGGCGGACCGGGTCGGGGTGGTCCACGGGGGACGGATGCTGCAGGTGGGAACCCCCCAGGAGCTCTATGAGCGGCCCAACTCCCTGGAATCCTTCCTGGCCTTTGGCCGGGCCAACCTCCTCCAAAGGGACGGGGAGGTGTGGGCCTTCCGCCAAGAATGGGTCCGCCCGGGGAGGGATCACCGGGCCTTGGTATTGGAAAGGCGGACCTTGAGGGGCGAGGTCCTTTGCCGAGTGGAGCTCCCCTGGGGGGAGGCCTGGGTGCGCCTGGACGCCCAACCTGGGGAACGGGTTTCCCTGGAGATCCACCCACTTCTTCGGTTTCCCATTGACGCCCAGGAGAGCCGGGTGGGGGTAGGCCCCTAGGGTAAGTGCTGAGGTGGACAACTCCTTGAGGGGTGTTGTTAGAGACTGTTGTAAAAGTCCGCTATCCTTGAAGGGTGAACGCTACACCTCTATAGCGACCTGTCGGATGCCGAGTGGGCCCTCCTAAGTAACGGGCCTCGCCCCTACCTTGGTCACGGGCCTTACCCGTACCTTGACCCCCTGATCCCTGCCCTCAAGCCCGGCGGCCGCCCCGCAAAAGTGCCCCTGCTTTACCCGAGCCACGGGCGTAGCCCGTACCTTGAGGGTAAACAGATTTGTGTATTCGTGAAAGCAAGAGAAGGCTGGGGTAGTACCTCCCTTCCCGATCCCGAGGGATAGCCAGCTCCACTCGGCCAAAAGCGGTTTCCAGCTTGCGGGGATAGTAACCGCTCTCCTTTGGGGCCCCTGCCACAGATGAACCGTCCGGTCGGCCTCTAGGTAGTTCATTTGGGCCTTTGGCCCAAAGCGGGTCTGCAAACCCTCAGTCACCGTCTCCCTCACCATTTCCCTTAACATCACCTGCAGGGTATCCTGGTCCATGGGATACCTCCTTCCTCTCCTGGTACCCCCATTCATACACAAATCCCTACACAAAATTCCTTACACGACCGTCAAGGGACGGTCCGCGCTGGGATCCACCCTGCCCCTTTGCTTTCCGGCAAACGCACTACTACGGATAATGGGTAAACAAGGGCTAAAAAAACGGAGCCCCGGGTTTAGGCCCGGGGTTTATGCCGTTTCCATCGTGGTGGGCGGCAGAGGATTTGAACCTCTGACCTCTCGCTTGTAAGGTTTATTTTCCACTCCCTTTTCACCCCAGGATGCACCTTAAAAGGTGGCAAAGAAAGCCTATCTAAGCCCCGGGAGATTTTTAAGAAAGGACACATATTGAGTGCCCTTCCACCAGAATAAGGGGTAAATAAGGGGTAAGACAGGAAAAGCGTCCAGAAGGGCATCCTTAAAGCACCCTCGCTTACCAAGAAGAAAGGGAAATACCCCTGGGTTTCTACACCTCATCCCCTACCAAATGGTAAAGTGTATACCATGGTGGAAGATATTCGTCGGCGGGCTGGGGAGGCGATAGCCAGGCGGAGGCGGGAGTTAGGGTTGACGTTAGGTGGTGTAGCCCAGGAGATGGGGGTATCGGACGGGTATGTATGGAAGTTAGAGAAGGGATTGGTGAATCTAGGGAACATCTCTTATGGGCGGATACTTGCCTTACTGAAGGCTCTTCGTTGGACGCCTGAAGAGTTTACCCAAGCCACGGGAGTGCCGGTGCCCCAGGTAACTGCTGAGGGGGTGCCGGGGGTTCCTCCTGTGCCTCTTCTCAAGGTGCCCCTTGCGGGGTCTGAGAAGTACCTGATTTTAGGTTTACCGGAGGTGGATGTAGACCCCAGGGACCTGAGGGCCTTAGCCCACCAGGAGAGATTCCTAATCTACCGGGAAGGCATGGAACCAGAACCCGGGGAGTTAGCTGTAGTACAGGCTAAAGGGGAAAAGGTACCCCTACGCCCCGTGCGTTTTCTGGGACTCAACAGCAGACGAAGCTATGTGGTGGAAAGCCTAGGGTGCCCTTTGGAACGCCTGATCTTGGAGAAAGCTCACTGGGTACTTCACCAGGTGGTAGGAGAGGTAAGGATTACCCCTTAAGCCTTGGGAGGATGATGGGTTATGCCTCAACCTCATCCCCCTCTGCGCGAAGTGCGCAGAGGGGGACTTGGATCCACCCGTCGCGGGGGCGTCTTGTAACACCCCCGCGACCTGTCATAAGCCAAAGGATATCCAAAGCCATCGTGGGGGCAAGGTATCCAAACTCTTCCGAGTCCCTAATCGGCCACTTTTTTCCCGAAACGGTATTGAATCTTTCTGGGGAAGCCCCTAGGCTAAGACCCAGGAGGTAACGGGATGCAGAAACTCAAGCTTCCCATAACCTTAGCTAACCTTGGAACCTTTGCGGCAAAAGACCTGGAACTCATCTCAAAACTCCTGGTGTGTTAGGATATCCTCCGGAATACCACTAGGGGAGGTCAGGATGGAATGGAAGGAGTTGAGGGATGAACAATGGGCATTCATCGAGCCCTTGTTGCCCCCGAAGGCCCGGACGGGGAGGCCCCGAGCGGATGACCGCAAGACGCTGAACGGGATTTTGTATGTGCTGGTGACGGGATGTCGCTGGAAGGATATGCCGGAACGATACGGCTCGTACAAAACAGCCTGGCGGAGGCTGAAGGAGTGGGAGGTCCGTGGGGTATGGGAAGGGCTGTGGAAGCGCCTCCTGGACTGGGGGTACGGGGTGGGTCGCCTGTCGTGGGAGAGGGTCGGGGTCGATGCGACGACGGTGGAGGCCAAAAAGGGGGGGAACCTGTCGGCTTCGACGGTCACCGCCGGCGGAAGGGGACGAAGGTCCATGGGGTCGTCGGAGTCCCGGGCGTGCCGATAGGGGTCTGGGTGGAGTCGGCCCAGCGGCACGAGGCCACGGTCTTTTCGGAGGTCATGGGGACGGTGCGCCTGGCCGGGGGCCGGGGCCGACCCCGGACCCGGCCGAAGGGAGTTGTCGCCGATGGGGCCTATGACCGTCGCGCCGTCCGGGAAGGACTCCGACGCCGGGGCATCCGGGCCTGTATTCCCGAGAATCCCCGGGGTCGCCGGCGACCCCGGGCTGGCCGGCCTCATCGTTTTGCCCCAGGCACCTATCGGGTTGTGCGGAGCGCTTTTTTGCCTGGCTGAAGGGCGGCTTCCGGCGTTTGGCTCTGCGTCATGAGCGCCTCCGGGTCACCTTTCAGGCCTTCGTCCACCTGGCGTGTTTCCTCATTTCATGGAGAGTTTTGAGATGAGTTCCTTGATAAAGTTCAATCCATCTGCGCCCAACGGCCTGCGCTTCACCTGCGCCGCGAAGCGCAGCGGAGCGGCGTCAGGTGGAGGCGCTGGTTAGGCGGCGTGATTTACTCATCGTATGGGCCGAGAAAACGTTCACCGTTGAAATGTATTAGATGGGTAGGTGCTTCAGCCACCCATACTTCGGTTTCCCAAGCAATTTCCTGAAGATATTTCTTCATCACCTTTCGCGTTGGAAATGCGGTTACAAATACCAAAGGAGCTTGGCTACCTCTAAATAACTCCTTGAGTTCATTGTGACGCTTAATATCAATGGGGCCGTGGCTGGTAACTGCCTCAATAACTACAAGCCATTTTTTGGCTTCGAAATAAACCACTACGTCAGGCATTTTACTGTGTTCGTCAACAATGACACCTAACTGTGCGAGATAATCTCGCTCATATACTCTGAATTTATCACCTGCGTCACCAACGTAAATAACTAAGCCACCAGGGGTGAAGCGAGGGCAAAACTCTTCGATGATTTGTTTTATTAGAGCATTCTGCCCACCTGCGGTAATTCCGACTTCTCTGCCGTCTGGCAGCTTTACTGGTATGAGAGCCATTTCGCGTTCCTTCTCACGCAATCTGCGTAACTCTTGTGCATTCTTGAGGTAGGCTCTCAGATTTTTATCCCACTCACCTGTGCCGTATGTACGAATCACCTTGAGGAGACCGGCAGCAACCTGGTATTTTGTCTTCGGGCTATTAACGGGTCTTGTAATGTCATCAGGGTTAGCAATCACTAACCCCATTTGCACAAATTGGTGAACTGTAAAACGCCGAACTGTCTCGCGGGTATTGGGCGCATAAGAAATTCCGAAGTGCTCGCGGAAATAATCCATCATTTCAGTAATGCCGCGCAAAGGAGCTGAGGCATTACTCCAATCTGTGTCGGGCTTCATATCAAGCAATGCCAACAACGTCAACGCAGAACGCTGGTTCAGTTGTGCTCTTGGTACTCGGAGCGCTCGCAAAATATCAAGAGCTTCTTCAATTTTCTTTTTCGCTTTTACGTCAGTATTTGTAGTATCCATTCCTAGTATTTCTAAGACTATTTGATCAATTTCTTCTTGTTTAGGAAATTTATCACCTATCTTCTCACCTATCGCCATTAACTGGGGTAATGATGGGTACTTAAGATTACGCAGGTCTGTTGCGTTTACCTGTGTATGTCCACTGAACTGTCTGAAATATTCGTCCACTATGGTTGAATTAAGAAAGGCAGCCAATCCTTTTGCTAATAGAGGAGATAATCCTTTCCCGTTTTGATGATAGTAATTTAGGTGATTTTCGATGCCTATGAATTCAGCATTTAGACGAGTAGGATCGCATATAGCCGCAACGACGCGCTTTTTTTCTTCTTTTGCCGAGAAGCGTTTCACCAAAACATACCAACCAGAAGGCACAAGCAGGCTGGCGGTTTCTTCTGCTAATCTTATAGCCGAGGGTTTTTTAATTTGTCCATTCGGCCAAGCAATATAGCCCTGTGAAAAGTTGCTCGGATAAATCAGAGGAACTGTTTCTGCGTCTGGCTTTTCTCTCAGGAAATTAGCAGCGCGAAAATCAACAACCCTGCCAGTAGAAACCGTGATGCCTAACTCATCAAGCGAGACAGAGAGGCTACGAGCTTTCCGCCCAATTCTCTGCCCGAGTCCATCAGGAACGATATGTATAAACAAATTTGGATCATCGGGATAAATAAGTTGATTGTATTCAACTTCACGAACGGTTATGAATGGGTCATCGGGGTCGGCGCTTGACGAAATCGTCACCTTCTCTTGCTGACGTGCTTTTATAGCGTGAAGAATTATGTTTTCTTGTAGAACATTATATTCTTCAAAAGCTCGATCTCTATAGTCAAAAACGTGGATACGCTTTATGAACATCGTTTTTAGAAGCACTTCCCTAAATGGGAGAAAATAAGGACCATTGCAAAAGCTTCTTGGCGTAATTGCAACAAGTTCTCCATTTGGCTCTAGCAACCTGATTGTCAGCCAAAGAAAGGCCGCATACAGATTAGTGGTCTCAATCCCAACTTTCCGTAGAAGACGCCGTGTAGTGGAGGCGTTATTTATCTTTCTATACGGTGGATTAAGAATAGCAGCATTAAAAGACTTGCGTAAAGAGGATAGTGTACTTCCACCCAGAGCATCTACAGCGGCTCTAATGAAATCATCTTGTATAACTTCATATTCAAAACGAATGTCTTCTTGGCGGCATACTTCTCGGCAATAGCCGAGCGTTATGTGTAGATACTCTGTCAAAGCTGGATCGATTTCATAGGCGGTTATTGTGATGGTTGAAGGCTTTGGATTCCACTGACAAGCTTCAGCAACGAGCGCTGCTGATAACGAGCCCACACCAGCGCCTGCATCAAGGATGTTCAGCGTGCTTGGTCTTTCGGCAAACATACGCGCCATAAATTGTGCTATCTTATGAGGAGTAAAAAACTGTCCTTTTTCTGCGCGATCCGCCGTTAATTTTTGGTTAGCTTCCAGGCGCAGAAAGTCTACTTGCTCAAGAAGATTGTCACGTTGTATAGGCCCTGCCAACAGGCTTCCAGTTCCCATTGTCTACATTTTACTGCTTTCGGGGATGACCGAGGAGGTGGCGTGGCGGTACCGGGGCCTGGACCTTTGGCCTTCCCTGGAGGTGCTCGAGGTCCTCTTTGATGCCCAGCTTTGGGCTGTGGCGAGGGCAGGGGAGGTCTTGGCCCGGAGTCCCGGGCCCGGCGGCGTTGCCGGAAGGGATACGTCTGGTCTTTCTGCCCCCCTACAGCTCCGAGGGGCAACCGGTAGGGGTGTGGCCCCTGGTGAATGAGGCCGTGGCCAATCGCCCGTTCCCCTCCCTAGAGGCGCTGGTTGACAATCTCCCTTCTAGGCACCCTTGCTGGGCGGCCTCCCGGCCTGGGGGCGGGGATGAGGGGTTCTAGGAGAGCCCACTCTGCGTTCGGGAGGTCGCTGGGGTAAGATCTGCGTGTAGAAGCCACCCTTCAAGTATAGCAGACTTTTACAACAGTTTCTGACAAGGAGGAGGTGCCGCCGCTGCCCCCACGGACCTTACCCCTACCTCCGTGTGAAGAAGGAGGGCAAGTGGCGCTGGCAGTACCTCGGCAAGGGGTGGCAACCCCCGGAGGGTTTTACCCGCCCCGAGGTGTACCGGGAGACCCTGGCCCGCTACCGCCGGCTACTGGAGAGGCTGGTGGACCTGAGGGAACGCCTTGCGGAGTTGGAGAAGGTGGTCATGGGGAGGTGAGGGGGTCCAGGGCTTGCCCCGTGAGGGAAGGGCTAGCGCCATACCCCTAAAGGTGGCTACTTCCCCGGGTGTGGTACCATTTAAGTATGGGGGTCACTGCTGAAAAGACCCACTTCCTGGTCCAACTGGGGTCAAAGGGCCGGCTGGTCCTACCTGCAGAGGTGCGGGAGGCCTTGGGCCTCAAGGAGGGGGAGCGCCTTCTCCTACGCCAGGGTCCAGAGGGCACGCTGGAGCTTGTAAGCTTCCGCCAGATAGCCCGACGGGCCAGGGGCCTTTGGCGGGACCTGGCCCCCGGGGAGAGCCTGGTGGAGGAACTGATCCGGGACCGCCGGGAGGAGGCCAGGAGGGAGGACGCGGAGTGAAAGCAGTCCTGGGTGTCAAGGAGATACGCCATACCCTGTTAGGATACGATCCTGTCACCCATGCGCTGCATTCTTATGTTGGCTCCCTTAGCGTGGAGACCCTTTTCCGTGGGTAACAGAACCACCACGTTGTAGTTTTTCCTGTGGATCGTCTCCACCATATTGGGCAGGTACTTGCGCAAGAGGTCCCTCTCCTCCTGGGAAAGGTGTTTCATCATGTCATATAAAGCCGTCTCTACCTCATGGGTATCCATCCCCCATAACCTGTAAGTGCGAGCACCCTCTGGTGCATTCACCGTCTCCTTGAGCTCCCTGGCCATATCCTCCAGGACATCCTCAAGAAAGAGAACCTCTGTCTCCATCACCTTCATGCTACTACCTCCTTCCCCAAGATAGCCCTTACGGGCTAACCAAGATAGCCCTTACGGGCTGACCAAAAGAGAAAACCCCTGCCTGCAATCAGGCAGGGGGTAGGAACCCTTAGGGGGAGTTAGTCCCCCCACCCCTCCAACTCTGCCCGCAGGTATTCCACCACCTGCTGGGCGAGCTGAGGGCTCAACCCTGACACCACCTGGGCGCCCTCAATGGATGCCCCATCCATGAGGGCATCCACGAAGGTGAGTCCAGGGGCCCCGTACCATCTGCCTATCTCCTCTCTCACCTCCCTCACCCTGCTGCGGAGGATGAGGGTGTCGTAGTCCACCTCACTGGAAGGCTCCACCCCCTCCTCCGCCAACTCATCCCCGGAAAGCTGGCCCGTCCCGACCAGCTCCTCCGGCAAACCCACCTCCTTGAGGGCCTTCTCCGGAGACTCACCCTGGCCTACCAGGGCGAAGTACTTCCGGAGTTTGCGGGCAACCTCTCGGGAGAGCGAAAAGACCCCTACCTCCCTGGCCCGAAGCTCCAGAAGATACTTCCGGAGCTCGGGAACCAAGAAAAGCAGGGGGTTAAACTCCCCCCCCTTCCTCTTCAGCCGGTCCCAAATGCGTAAAGCCTCCAGCAACCCCTCCTGGTAAGCCGCCTCGGGGTCTTTAAACCCCAGGGCACTCACCTCATAGGCCACCAGCGGGCCCAGAAGGCGAATGGCCGCCCAGGAAGGCTTCTCCAACTTCCTTCTCACCTCCTCGTAGGTGGGCGGGACTACCCTCGCCCCCTCTCTCACCACCAACTCCCAGGTGGAGTATGACCACCTGGGCTTGCGCAAAGGTCTCTCTGGATCCCGGTGGGCCCACGCAAGGACGAAGGGGACCTCTTCATGCTCCCACCGGACCATCTCTTCTCCCCGGGCCAGGTCCCATTCAAGGACCTGGGCCTGGAGGCCACGGATGGCCTCCTCCAACCGGGGCTCCCGTCTTCCTGGTGTCTCCCACCGGTCCCCAGGGAGGATACGCACCCGTTCCCCCCAGGGCATCTCTGTGTTCTCCTCCTCCTTCTTCAGGAGGAGTTCCTTCACCCCCTCTAGAATCCTCCTCCTAGAGAGGAGGAGGGTCTCTTCCCTGGTCCCCTTCGTGGGAACCAGGATAACCTGCTCCCCCCCGAGAAGGCGGTAGGCTGCCGCCCATACCGCCTTAGCCGAAAGGCCACCAGGGGATACCGGGAAAACCCCTTCCCCCCGGGCCGCACGGGGAAGCACCCTCAGCCTCTCTCTTACCTCCTTGGGCAGCCTGATCTCCAGCTCCCCCTCTTCCCTCCTCCACCCGTAGCGCTCCGCCAGGCGTCGGGTGGCTTCCTCGAGGGCCATCAAGGCCCTTTCCGCACCAGGGGTAGTATCCCCCCTTACCGCCCAGCCACCTCCAACCCAGGCGGCATGGGCCTCCCTTACGAACCTCTCCTTCTCCGCCGGGTTGGAGCGGAGAAGGTTCCCCAGAGCCGCCAAACCCTCCTCGGGCGTCCGGGGATCACGCCCGAGAGCCGCCGCTATTGCGGCGGTCCAACGATTTGCTTCTACTCTTCCCATGCCTTTGATTCTATCATGGCATGACTTTATGGCAACATCCCCTTTACAAGCAGGGATAACTGGGCTATATTGAAGGTGCCGCTATTGCGGAAACTCTTCCCATACAGCTTCCCCCCAAGGGGAAGCTGTTTTTGTAGACTGGAAGCATGTGGTGGTGGAAGTTAGGGATAATGGGTGGCTTAGCTGGTTACCTGATCCTCCACTTAGGCTTTCCCAGCTATCCATGGGGATGGTATGTATACCTGGCGGGGCTGGTCTTGGACCTGTGGACCACCCTGTGGGCTTTGGAGCGGGGAGCGGTGGAGGGTAATCCCATCATGGCGCTTATGTTTCGCCTGGGACCTTGGGGACCAGTAGCCTTTAGCCTGCTGCTGGTCGTTGTGGGGGGAAGTGCCGCCCAGATTGGCCTTTCCGGATCGGCCACCATCATGGGCTTCGTTCACCTGGTGGGCGGGCTGCACAACCTGAAGCTGATGCTTGTAGATGCCCGTCTGATAGGCTGACCCCTGGTCCGCCTATGCCCCTTCTGTTAATCGGATTGCTAGCCATCTACACCTTAGCCCTGGGCCTAGCCCATCCGGAGATTCTGCGGGCCAACTGGTACTGGGCGGTGGTCTACTACGGAACTGCCGTCCTTTGGGATACCTGGACCACCTTGCGGGGTCTTGCCCTCGGATACAGGGAAGGGAATCCCCTGTATGCCAGGGCACTTGCCTTTCCCATGCTCGGTCCCCTGGGAATATTGCTGGTGGATGCGGGCCTGCTGTCCTTAAAGGCGTTTTTTCTGATGCGCATCACCCAGGACCCCATCCTTTCCTACGCCCTGGCCTTCGTAATCGGAGGCAACGGGCACCTGGTGGGGGGGTTGTGGAACGCTGGGCAGATCCTGGGCCATCGTCTTTGGGGCCCCTACCCCAAATGAACCTCTACGATAGTTCTGCCACCAGTTCATCCCCCTGGACATAGAGGTGCAGCTTAGAGAAGGGTTTACCACCCCGGGCCAGGTAGGCCTCCGCCAGGGCATCGCCCACGGTGTTTTCCATGACCCGCTGGAGGTCCCGGGCACCGAAGCGCAGGTCACAAAGGTCCACCAGGCGCCGGTAAACGGCGTCATCCACCCTTAGGGTGAAGGAAAGCTTCTTCTCCCTCTTCCAGGTCTCCAGGTAATCGGAAAGGGTTTTCCGGGCCAAAGCCTCCAGGGTCTCCCGGGTGAAGGGGCGGAAGGCCACCACTGCGTCCAGACGGTTCACCAGCTCCGGTCTGAGGCCACGGCCCACCAAAAGCCCCCGAAGATCTGCCCCTTCGGGGACATCGGTCAAGAGGTTGGTGGTGAAGAGGAGAATGGCTTCCGGAGCCTGGACCACCAGGCCTCGGGAAAGCTCCTGGAAGCGTCCCTCGTCTAGAAGCTGCAACAAGGGGTCCAGGACAAAGGGGTGGGCCTTCTCCATCTCGTCAAAGAGGACCACCGCATCGGGAGCCCGAAGGAGGTCCTCGTAGAGCCTTCCCGGAGTTTCCGAACCCACAAAACCAGGTGGAGACCCCACCAGACCGGAAGCGGTGTGTTCCTGACCGAAGGCATTCATGTCGTAGCGGATTAAGGGCCTTCCCAGGGCATCCGCCAAAGCCTTGGCCAGCTCCGTTTTGCCGGTGCCCGTGGGACCCAGGAGCATGGCGGAAAAGGGCTTTTCCCTGCGTGTGAACCCCGCCGCTTTCCGCTTAAGGCCTCGTAGGATGGTCTCTACCGCCTCATCCTGGCCCAATACCCTGGCCTTCAGGGTCTTTTCCAACTCCTGGAAATCCAACTCCGCTTCCTTTCGCAAGGATACCCTACCCACCCCAGGACCTTCTGCATAGTGTGAACGGGCTGCGGCCCTTTGCCAAAGGGTCCAGCCGTGGCCCAAGCGGTAGGCCCTTAGGGTCTGCCAGACCATGGCTGTGAGGGGTAGGAGGGCCAGGAAAGCCAGGGCAAGGAAAGGTTCAAAGGGGCGCACCACCATCATCCCCAAAAGGAGGAAAAGGACAGTGAGGAGGAGAACGCCGAAGGTGATGGAAGCCACCACCGCAGCCCCTGTGCTGAAGAAGGCCGGTTTCCCTGTGCGGAGAAAGGACCAGGTCAGGAGGTATCCAAGGGCAGCGATGGAGGCCATGGGAACAAAAGCTTGAGTGGAAGCTTCTCTAGCAAAGCCAAGAGCTGCCAGGAGAGTGCCCAAAGCCAAAAGGAGATACACCTCTACCGGGGACCACATAATCCATCTCCTATCCTAGCCTCACTCGGTCAGCCGTGACCAGGTAAAGCCCCACTCACTTGAAGTAGTCCGTATTTAGCCATGAGGGGACGATGCTCAAGAATCTTCTCTGCTACCTCCAAAGCTGTGGGGAAACCCTTCCTCACGTCCACCACCAAAAAAGCCGTCAGCTCCCCTAAGTGAACGGTGTAGGCAAAACGGGAAAGAAGAGTGGAGTCATAGCTGAGATGGGGATTATCTTGCGCTTCTCGCTTCATGATTTCCCACACAGGTTTCCACCCTTCCCGTGGAGGACCATACACCGGTCTTTTCTCCAGAGTGGGATGATGCGTGTACCCAAAACTCAACCAGACCGCTTCTTCAAGGTTCCCCCTCCTCACCTCCTCCACCACCTCAAGAAGCTGTCGGGAATATAGAGCTTGCGAAGCCAGGAAAAAACTGAAGGCCTCCCTGACCCTTCCCTTTAGGAGCAACCCCGCACCAGCAAAAGCCAAGTCCTGTCTATACAACTTCTCCTGATCCCGATTCTTCACTACCATATTTTCACCACCATGGTATACTACTGCTGAATCTCAAAGAAAGGAGGTGATCTGAGTGAATCTCAATCTCGGGCGAATACTGTTCGCCAGCGGCATCGGCACGCTTTTCGTCCTATCTCTTGCGATGGCTCTGTTGAGGTAAGGGCCACCCCCCCACTGAACCCGGTGGGGGGATTTGCTTGTCCCTGGTCAGGGTCGCCACAACCCTATGCGTTCCTCTTGGGCGGCTTTTTGTGCTTCGGCGAAAAGAGCGGCCCACCTCCCCTGGCCCGTGGCCCAGGCGCATCCAGACCGGACCCAGATGTAGTTGAGGCTGTCAAAGGGATGCCCCTGGAAAACGAAAGCAGGCCTTTCAAGGATCAACTCGTGAGACTGGAGCTGAGGTACATAGAGGTACACAAGGGGAGTTTCCGGCAACATCTCAAGCTCCAGGTAGATTTCCCGAGAGAGAAACCCCTGAGTGCAAAGCCTAGCCTCCGCTGCACGGGACTTTAGCCCAAGGGGGAGTTTGCGCTGTCTGAGCTGGTTTTCCAACAGGCGTTCCCTTGCCCAATGCGGCAACTCTATCCCTCCAAGGAGAAAACGGTGGCCGGTTTCCAGGACCACCACATTGGGCAGGAGAAGTTCCTTAACCCGAAAAGGCCCATAGAGATTCTCCAGCGGAAAACCCTGGGCCAAGGCTATCGCCACCAGAGGAAAGACTGCTATCCATCTCACGTCTCTATCCTACCGTAGTAGAGCTTTAACTAGGTATAGTCCCAGGAGGTGTCCTGTGTAGAAGGCGTAGAAGCTCCACCAGGGGGTGCGTCTTCCCTTGGGGAGGTGGGGTATGAGGGTTAGAAAGCCCAGGAAAGCTATTCCTTGAACCAAGGCTACCCAGAGGGACCAGCCCATGAGAAAAGCGCTTGAAGCAAGCCCAAAAGCTGCCAGGAGGGATTTTCCACGGGCAGTCAGGGCCAGGCTTGCCCCCAGGGGGAACTCGGAAAAGAGGGAGACCACCCAGCCGTAGGCCTTTCCCGAGGCCACCAGTGCTGCTCCCAGAAAGGTGAAGAGGACGTTGAGGGGCCAAAGGATGTAGGAGCCAAAAAGGAGGCTATACCCCACCTGGCCCACCAGGGCAAAGGGTAGGAGGCGCTTGAGGTATTTCTCCGGGGGTACCCCTTGGGCCAGGTGGTGGGCCATGAGGGCGGCGAAGCCGGGGAAGACCAGGCGACCCGGAAGACGCCATTCCGAGGGCCAGCCCCAGGCCCAGGCTAAATGGTCCAATACCATCAGGAAAACCAAACCCCACTTGAATGCTTCCATGCTTTTGGCCGACTACAGTCGGTTCCTTGTCTTTCCCCAGCGGATCCCCTACCATGGGGGCATGATTAAGTTTATTCGCAGGAGGAAGGCGCAACCAATAGAGGGTAGGGTTCACATCCAAAGTACGGGCTACGCCCGTAGTTATGGCCTACGCTGGTTTATCCGAACCCTTCTGGTTAGGCCTAGGCGCTAGTCTTGTCATCTACCTCGGACTTCAGTCCGAGGTAGATGACTTTCTTTCAAAATCCCTGATGAAGCGCTCCTGTTTGAGATACACAAACCGGGGAGAAAGGGGCGGAAGTTGCCCCTGAGCGAAACGCGTATCAAAGGACCAGTTACGGATGGGAGGGTTGTAGACTCTTCCCGTTCCGGGCCAGGGGCTGTTGGTCTTGCGAGGGGTGCCCAAACTGACAAAGGAACCCCGGTAGGTGAAGGTCTTATTGGTCCAGTTTTCGTGGAAGCGAGGGTAGTTTTCCAGACCTCCATTGTAGTTGCCCCTGTCTTGACCGGCTGGACCCTCCGCACCTCCCGTGATGTCCGTTCCAGCCAAAAAGGCTGCGTTTACCTCTGTATCAGTAGCGATTCTACTGCTTATGTCCCCTGTGCTGTTGCTATCGCTCCAGTTATTAGACAAAATGTTTATGGTATCCGCCAACACCGCCGCCGGAACCCAATCCACTTTGTTGAAGTCCCCCTGAATATAAACAGCCTGATCGCTGACTATCGTCAAACCCTTAGGCTTTGGCGCTCCGGAGATAGTCGAGGCTATCCGTCTTCCCCCTTTAATGCGGACTCCGTAATTGTTAATATGGTTACTATCTGGGCCAAACACCGTAAGGAAAAACACCAGTCCCCCTTCGGTATCGTCGTCAAGGGAGAACCCGAAAGCCCCCGTGTTTGAGTGTATACAATCCAACAGGCGACCGAGGTCTACCTCCAGCATTTTAATGTATTTGCCTTCCCTCTTGTTGTAAAAGGTGTTACCCGAGTAGCCCACAGCATTGCACGCCTGCAAGGCAGATGTGGCCACTACGTTTTCCAGCGTAGCGTTTCCAGACACACTGTAGACCCTTACTAAAGGAATTAATCCCGTAAGGTCCAAGCCGATACGCAAATCGGCTTTGTCCCAGTAGGTTTTCCCGGGTATGGGGTCAAGCTCGTCAGGTGGTGGGACTGTGACGTGGTTAACCCCCACCTGGATTCGGCCATTCCACCAGGTGAGATCATTTTGACCGTAGGCCCGGCGCTGGCCTCCACCACCACAGGCCAACGTACCCTTTTCCTGGGAATTCCTGTACACCTCAACCGTTCCTGTACAGGTATTGTTATCCTTTCTTCCACGATAAAGGCTTCCCGCTGTACTGACTTGGCCTCCAATGGTTAAAATAGAATTGTTACCTGCGTCGAGGTAAAGATCGCCGTTGGTGTGCACCCTACCACCAAGGGTCATGGAGGGACCTGGTAGGATCTCCAGGTCCTTGTTGTAGAAGGCCGCGAACTGGAACATGGGTACCAAGCGGGACTTGAAGACCATCTCCAATAGGGCCTCCGTGCGCCCATCGGGCCCTAGGGCTTCCGAGAAGAGGTGATACCGGTACTCCTGGGCATCTAGCCCCTCGTACAGCTCACCCTGGGGAATTGTGACATTCTGTGGATTGCCCGGGGCTTCACGAACGTAAGTGCGCACCGTCCGGCCCGAGATGGTGTAAGACTTGCATTGAAAGTCCCCGCTTCCCTGGTTGTTTCCCTGGCATGGTCCCTGGGTTGAGGGGCTGGTCCCTTGGGGACGGTTGAAGCCCAGGAACCGCTGGCGGATCTCCTCAGCCCGCAGATTTAATCCCGCTTCAGCGGCGTAGAAACCGGTGGTCTGCCTGGCGCTTGAGGCGGTGGTCCTCAGTTCGGTAAGGGTGGTAAACATGTAGGCGGTAAGGAGGGTCATCAGGACCACCATCAGTATCAGAACACTTACAAGGGCAAATCCTTGGCGCATCGCCACCTCCTACTGGGAGAACACGTTACGGGGCACCGCTCGGGTGCTGAGTTCCCGTTCAATGTTGCCGGACCTTATCCTCAAAGTGAGCTCCAGGGTCTCGATGGTCTTCCAATGGAGGTTTACTTGCGGGAACGTGGTATACCAGTTACCGTTGGCCTGAGCTCTCACCCCGAAGTAGGTCACCCCAGCCACAATTCCCTTGGCGGGCTGTTGGCCGTTTTCCAAAAGCACCAGAAGATCCCCATCCCTGTAGTACCTCCGCTCCTCCAGGGCATAGATTCGGGCCCCAGGGCTGTAGCCCCGTGTCCATCTCTCCCGATTCCCCTTGTGAATCTTGACCCCAGAGCTATCCTCCGCATCATAGACGAACCACTCGCCTTGCTGGCTGATTGGGTCGTAGATGTAGATTCTAACGGCCTCTCGGTTGTTTCCTGTAGAGCATTGAGGGTCCCCGTCTACACTGCACCTAAAGGCCCTAAAGGCATCGATGCGGTCATCTATCCCATTCCTATCGGCATCCCGGAAAGCGCATACACCCTGAAGGTCGTTGGGAAGCTGATTAAGCTGCCCCGGTGTGTTCACGGCCACAGGGATATTGTCTTGGTTTCCGTCAATCCGGTCGCAAAGGGTCAACACGGAATCCAACAGGTTTCGCCGGATTATCAGCACGGAACCCGAACTGCTCTGCTGGACCTGTATGGCAGGAAAATCCACCGGAAGCCGCTCACCCGCCTGGCGGACATCGGCCACTATAAAGTCCAAACCCGCCCGCAGGTTTTGGTTAACCTCCGTGCGCTGGACATCCAGGGTATAGAGCCGCCGGTTACCTAAGGCGGTGGGGAGGATCAAGGCTAAGAGGATCCCAGCGATAGCTAGGGCCACCAGCAGCTCCACCAGGGTCATTCCCTTACGCTCCATGCTTCCCTCCTAACGGAACTGGGTAAATACCGTGGCCACCCCGTAAAGGGGCGTGCCTGATGTTCCTGTGCCCAGGTACACCCGTACCTCAATGAAGCGGGCTCCTGGCCCACACAAGCTGGCCTGGGAACAATAACAGGTTTGCACGGTGAAGGTCCTCGATACTCGGGTCTTGGTCTCGCTGGTGCATCCAGATCGGGGCATGGTCTGGGGGTCCTGGAGCCTCAGGTTTTCAAGGCGCTCCTGGGCTAGGGTAACCGCTTGGCTGCGCAGCTCCGAGCGGGTATTAGTGTTCAGGTGGGCGATGAAGGCTCCCACCAGGGGACCTATTAGCCCCAAGATGGCTAAGGCCACGAGAACCTCTATCAGGGTGAGCCCTCGAGACCCTCGGCGGGCACCTGGGGACCGCACCCTCATCTGCGCACCACCCCCCCTCCCAGAAGAAGCTCTAACCGGGCTACCCGGCCCCGAGAATCGCGAAGCTGCACCTGGGGGTTTCCAGAGAAGCTCTGTGTGTTGGTCGTAAAGACTAGGGTCCCTCGGCTCGTAAAGCAGACAAATGCATCGGCGGGGCTGAGCAGCACCGTTATCCCAGAGGGGTACTCTTGGACTAACTGCGGATCCGTGGTGAAAGTGAGATCCGAACTGCACCTGCTAGCATATCTAGCCTTCAGCTTATTTCCCTCAAGGATTACCTGGTAAGCGGAGGTGGTGGCCATGGCCTTGGCACGAACATTTTTGAGGTAGCCCTCCGAACGGGCCAGACTATCCTGTAGGGGATCGTAGAGAGGACGTACATCCAAGGCCGCGATACCGGCCACTATAGCCAGCACGGATAACACGATCAAGAGCTCCAAAAGGGTAAGGCCCGGCCCCTTCACAAGGGTCATAGTAGCGGGAGGATTCTGGTGCCGCATCCCCCAAATGGGGGATGCCCATTTCCCCGCGACCTTTATACCCCTGTTTTTCTCGAGGCCACCCTTAACCTCTTCACCTGTGACGTCTCCCCGTTCTGGTCAGCCGTAAGGCTATCTTGTAGAACTGGGCTGCAAGATACGGGCTTTTGCTCGTGACCGCGGTTCTAGGTTGGAGCACCTATCGCCGAAAGCTGGACAATGGGGGGGTCCATGTATCCCTGGTTTGAAAACCGGGGGATTATAGCCCCCCACACCCCCCTTTTCTCTAAGCCTTTCTACAGCAGCCTGGGCATGGGTTTCTATGGCCTTCTTCAGCGCCTGAAGTGTTTCTTGCATTTCCTGCCTCCCTCACCCCCTTAGACTTCTTCCGTATCCAACCGGATAACGGAGTCCAGTTCCCAAAGGTCCGAGGCTATGCGGTCAGGTTCCTTTTCCTCCTTCCTGACCTCCAACCAATCAGCGTCCACCAGGACTATGGCCTCAAGTACCAACCAGTCGTCTCCGGCTAGGCCCACAACCTTCTTCTTCCCCACCTGCTACCTCCCTTTTCTGTAAAAGGAGATCGGCTGGGGCCTTGGCCCCAGCCGTGCTTGCCTTTAACCTTCCTCGACACCTCCGCTAATGAAACTCAGAACAGTTCCCGCCGCAAAGCCTCGGCGGAGTTGTCCTCGTAAGGCCTGCGCACCTCCACATTCAAGGCGTAGAGGGCCTCACGGATACGGTGGAGTTCCTCCGCCAACTCCCTAAGGCGGCTCAGATGCTTTCGCAAGTCCTTGGGGTTGTCCCGAAAGGCCTCCAGAAGCTTAACCGCCTCCAGACGCAGGAGGCGAGCCGTACCCTCAATGAAGTCCAGGACCTCTTCCACCCTCATCGGTAACTTGCGGCGCGGATACCCCTGCCTTCAGGCATGGGGGGGAGCGCCGCTCCTCCTTTCGCATGATGTGCTATAATGCTTTTATGCAGACTCTTACCCTCCGCTGCACCTTGAAGCCCACTCCCGAACAGGCGGCGGCTTTGGAAGAGACGGTGCGGTTGTTCGCCGAGGGCTGCAACCACGCGCTCAGGGTGGCCAAGGAGCGTGGGGAGTTCCGCAGGTTCAAGCTGCATCGCCTGGTCTATAACGACCTTCGTTCGATGGGCCTCTCGGCTAACCTGGCGGTCCAGGCGATTGCCCGCGTGGGGCGCAAGAAGGGCAGCCGGGCGAAGTTCTACCAGCCCACCTCGGCTACCTTTGACCAGCGCACCCTCTCCCTGCGGGGTGAGTCGGTCTCGCTCACCACCACCGCAGGCCGCCTGATCGTCCCGATGAAGCTGGGGAACTACCAGCGGGGGGTGCTGAAGCGGGCCAGGAGCGTGCAGGGCGGGGTGCTCACCAGGGGGCCGAAGGGCAAGTGGTACATCAACCTGATCCTGCGGGTGGAGACCCCAGAGCCCCCCAGCGGCGGGGGCAAGGTGGTGGGGGTGGATTTGGGGCAGAAGGTCCTGGCCACCCTCTCCAGCGGGGTGCGGTTCTCCGGCGGACCCCTTAGGGGTAAGCGTCTGCACTACCTGAGAAAACGGGCCGAAGTCCGGTCCAAACTGGACCGGCCTTCCGAACGCACCAAAGGCGTGAAGCGCCTCTGGGAACGGCTTAGGGGAAGGGAGGCCCGTTTTGTGAACCACACCCTGCACGCCCTGACACGACGCATCTTGGATGGCCTCGAACCCGGCGACACCATCGCCATCGAGGACCTGGCCCACCTCAGGAGCCGTACCACCAAACGCGGCCGGGAGGCCCGGCACCTGCACCACCTGTGGCCCTACGCCCGCTTCCGCTCGCTCTTGGAGTACAAGGCGGCCCTCAAGGGGGTGCGAGTGGTGGCGGTAGACCCGAGGCACACCAGCCAGGAGTGCCCCCGCTGTGGGCACACCGAGCAGGGCAACCGGCGTAGCCAGGCCCTTTTCCGCTGCACGGCGTGCGGGTTTCAGCATAATGCGGATTGGGTGGCTGCCCATAACATTGCCCGGAGAGCTGGCTCGATGGGCATGGGCCGTTGTAAACCGGCCCGGATTCTGAGGGTGTCTTCTCTGCATCGTTTTCCCTTGGAAAGCCCCCGCCTTTAGGCGTGGGGTGGTTTACTCCTCACCTCGCTTGCCGAAAACACTTCGTAAAGCTTCCAAGGCCAGGGGTCCTTCGTGGAGAACCTCCTGGGCCACCAACTTCTGGCCCAGGTAAAGCTCCAGACCAAACCTGGGTCCGTCAGGGTCATAGAAGACAGTCAGGGCATCCCCTACTCCTTGGGGAAGGGTAAACTCCTGGGGGGATTCGTAGGGCACGAAGTAGCGATAGACCCCATCCGGCTCCAGGTACAACAGGCGATCCCCAATCCGTACCACGGGGACCAGAAGATCCTCTTCAGGGGCATACCAGACCTTCACCCCCTCGGGAACCTCATCCAGGTGGGTGAAAATCCTCTCGGGATACGGGCCTCGGTAGATGAGGTACATGGCTACCTCCCTTCCAAAAGGCTCCGGAGTTTAGCCAGGGTCTTTTCCTCAATCTGGCCGTCTTTGAGGGGAACCCAGGTCTTCTCCAGACGGTAGAGGTAGCGGCCTATCCCGAACTTCACCGCCGCCCGTTTGAGGGCATCGGAGAAGGCGGCCTTGAGGGTGTCCCCTTCCCCAACGTCCTCCTTGGTCACCCCCAGGACCGTGAGGCGGCACTTCACCTCCACCAGCCGGGTGCCGTTGTGCTCCCGGTCGGCCAGGACCTCGTAGGCATCCTGCCAACCCTCGGGGCCCACCACCTCGTCCAAACGGTCCAAAACGGTGCGGGCGTCCACGTAGGCCACCACCAGGCCCCGGGTCCGGTCCCGGTTAACGGTCTGCACCTTCCACCCCACCTCCTGGGGTGGGAAAGGCTGGGCTAGCTGCTCGTAAATCTCTTTCATCCTTTCACCCCCTCACTAAAAGAGATTGGCTGGGGCCTTGGCCCCAGCCGTCTCTTTTTGCCCCTAAAGGCCTATTACAGCGATGGTGTAGCCGTTTCGGTCTACCACCTCCAAATAGGCCCCGCTATCGGTTTGGCTGGCGTACCACAAGGCCAGGGTAGCCAGGAAAGCCTCCTCGTACACTTCGTAGCGGCCATCCCCGTAGTAGAGATAGTAGAGGGCCGCCCCCTGGGAGAGGAGGTCCTTCTCATCAACTAGCAGAGCCTTCCCTCCCAGGATGTCCACCCTGCCACTCCAGTGCCGAAATACCACTACCGCATCACGGGTCTCGGTCATAAGCACCTCCCACTACCGCAAGAAAACCTTCACCTTGTGCTCCACCAGGTAATCCTCCCCCTCCTCCACCACCCAGGTGATCTCCCCTAGATCCGCCCCCTCCTCCATGGCCCTCTCCAGAAAATCCCGAGCCTCCCGAAGTGTCCCCACCCCCCGGGCAAGGACCTTCTCCCTCTCCCCCCAAACCGCCGCTACCACCAAAGCCTTGTACCTATCTGGCTCAAATCGCTTTAGATTCACACACTCACCTCCTTCCCCGGTGAAGGTTTAGGTGAACGGTGAAGGTTTGGAAAAACCAAACC
The DNA here is from genome assembly GCF_022760855.1 of Thermus albus. NCBI lineage: Bacteria > Thermotogati > Deinococcota > Deinococci > Thermales > Thermaceae > Thermus > Thermus albus. The sequence continues at coordinate 156 of NZ_JAKTNR010000013.1, read as the reverse complement.
TTCACCCTCACCCACTTTTCTTCGTCCTGGACGCAAAGGTGAAAGATGAAGGTTTTTTCGGGGGTAAACTTACCCCTTTTATAGTTGAGTGTGGTATTGTCAACCGGTGAAGGTTTAGGTGAACGGTGAAGGTTTGGAAAAACCAAACCTTCACCC
>NZ_JAKTNR010000012.1 GCF_022760855.1 Thermus albus | reverse complement strand
AGCAGGCAGCGCAAAGAAAAAACTACCAGACCAAAACAAAACTGTCAAGGGGGCCAAAGGGATAGACTCCCGGTATCTTGACGGAAAGGCTTCCCCTCGTTAAGCTGGTTTTTGCGTGCGGGGGCGATTAGCTCAGCCGGTCAGAGCGCACGCCTGATAAGCGTGAGGTCGGTGGTTCAAGTCCACCATCGCCCACCACCCGAGGTCCCCGGGAAGGTTCCCGGGGATTTTGTTTGTGGTGTTGCCTGGGGGGTGGGTTCCTCCCTGGTCCGGGACCGCATCGGCCACCAGAAGGGGGAGGTTGGGAACCACAGGGTCAGGGCCCTGGCCAGGAACGACGTCCGTGCTTTCCACCCCGAAGGCCAGTCCGGGTAAAGGCATCGCCCAGAAGGCTGGTGGTTTGGGCGGCATAGAGGCGGGCGAAAAGGGGGTTGCGCAGGCTTCGCAAAAGGGGGAGGAGGCTTCCCATGGTTACGCCTCGTGCTCGGGAAGGCCCAGGCGCTGGTGTTCCGCATGGGCGAGGGCCTGAAGGAGGAGATCCGGGATGTGGCTCCGGAGGCGGTAGAAGACCTGGTTGCCCTGGCGGCGGGCCACCACCACCCCCCTTTCCCGCAGGATGGCCAGGTGCCTCGAGGTGGTGCTTTGGGGAAGGCGTAGGCGCTGGGCTAGCCCTCCCACGCTTTCTTCCCCCCTCAAAAGGGCCAAGGCTATGCGCAAACGGGTGGCCTCACCTAAAGCCGAGAAGGTCTTTAGGACCAGCTGGATGTCGGCTTCTTGATGCCGATCTTCTCCGGGAACCTGGTGGCGCCGCACCCCCTTATCATATATCCGGAAGATCGGATATATCGTTGGCCTGTTCCCTGTTCCTATAGCCAGGACATGGGGTACTCGTGGAGCAAAGAGCAAACGAATCTTGGCGCTTCTTTTTTGGAAGGGAAACACCCCTCCGCCCCTAGGGGCGGAGGGGTGCGATGGGGGCGTGCTAGAAGTGGCGTGCCACCACGTAGAGGCCCAAGGCGAAGTAGAAGACAAACCAGCCGAAGAGGAGCTTCACCCCCAGGTCCCCGAACCGCTCCACCTGGGGCGAGGGGTCTAGCCCTTCCTTGCGGCTACCTGAGGCGTAGAGCACCTGGGCCAGGTAGGCGATGACCGGAACCGCGGCTAAAGCGGTGGCCACAAAGTAGAGGATGGACCCCCAGTCCCACACGAAGGGGTATCGGAAAACGTTGTAGCCCATGGAGGCCAGGGCGGAAACGCGAATCCCTTCCCGGAGGATGCCCACCACCAACAGGGCCACCAGGTAGAGGCCCAAGGTGGCGAGGGCCCTCTCAGCGCGGACCTTAGAGGCCTGCAGGTAGAAGACGGCGGCCACGGCCAGGGTGGCCAGGGCCACGGGCACGGTTAGGCCCAGCTCCCGACCCTGGGTGAGGCCCCAAAGGAGGCCAAAGAGGCCGAAGACCAAGGCTCCCACCCGCAGGGCGCCTTGGGCCACCCTCTCCGTGAGGGCCAGGAGGTCCTTTGGCACGTCCTCCCGCCTGCGGAAGTACCAGGCGAAGAGGAGGAGCATCACCCCCAGGGAGAGGCCGGCTTGGCCGAAGAGGAGGGCGGTGAAGCGGGGAAGGTTGTAGCCTAAGAAACGCTCCCCTGTGGAGTAGGCTACTCCTCCAGGGGCATACCACTCCACCCAGCGGGAAGGATACAGGCCGGCGTTGGCCAGGCTGTGCATGATGAAACCCGCCAGGACCAAAAGGGCTAGCGAGGTGTATCCCACCGCCGGCAGGTTACCCCTAAGGTAAAGGACGTAGAGCAGGAGATACCCCAAAGCCACGATGGGGATGAAAAGGGCAGTCCAAAGCCCCATCAGGGTGGTGGCGGTGTACCAAGGGGGGTCGTAGATGACCTGGACGAAGAGGAGAGGGGCTATGCCCATGGTGATGCCCAGGCCCGTGGCCTGGGTGGCGAGGCGGATGGCGACTTGGGCAAGGCGCTGCCAAGCCTCCTCCTTCCTGCCCAGGCCGTAAAGCCCCAAGAGGAGGCTTCCGATGGCCGTGGTCACGAAGAAGATGTGAAGGACGTAGGTGACCACCAGGAGGATTTGCACCGCCAGGGGATGCACGGGAGCCCCCAAGGGGTCCCGCATGGCCAAAAGGGTCTCCGGACTCATCGCTTACCTCCTTGAGCCACTGGATGGGATGGATTTGCAGCTTGCGGATACATCTCCTGAACAAACCGGGCCAGGTACTGGGCCATGTAGCCCCGTTCTTCCGGGGTGCCCACCACAGGGTGCATGTAGGGGAAGCCGCCGATGGCGTTCAGATAGGCTTCTATGCCGCTGGCCTCGGTCATGCCCCGACGTTTTAGCAGGGCGGCCAGGTTGCGCGTACCTCCTAAGAAAGCGGTGTTTTGGCTCACCGTATGGCAGGAGGAGCACTGGAGGAGGACCAGGGCTCGGCCCGTCTCCACGGGATCCACTCCCCCGGCAGGACCCGCGAGGGCGGCTCCTTTGGTCACCGCGAAGGGAAGCCTCTTTAAAACGCCCTCTTGGTCCAGTAGCGGGGCCTCGGAGCGGATTTCCCGGTTACCCAGCTTGAGGTCTACCCGGATGATCTGGTTGGAGGCCATGTATCCCAGAACGACGTCAGGCTTGCGGATGGCCTCTCGGGTTCTCTCGGCCCCGAAGAGCCCCAAGAAGGCTATGGCCAGGGCCAAGTACCCCACCGCGGGCCGGGATACGGCCTTGGGTGCCAAGAAGGCCAGGCCCAGCACGATGGCGGTGACCACCACGCCTAGGATCATCTTGTAGAAGAAGATGGGCTGGACCACCTGGGGTATGCCCAGAAGCGTTTTGGCGTGCTCAGGGAGCTGGGGTACATACCAAAGGAGGATCAGGGCTACGCCAGCCACGAGCCCTACGAGACCCACCTTGCCCGCCAGGCGGACCACCTCCTCCCGGGCGGGATGGTCCTGGGGCATGGTGGAGGCCACCAGGATGGCGTAAAGCCCTGTGAGGGCGAACATCAGGCCGAAGCGGGCGAAGAGCATGGGCCAGAAGGTGGGGTTGTAGAAACCATCCAGGCTCAGCCCTGTTTGCAACCAGGCCCCTGGGGAGAGCTTAAAGCCCAGGATCCCCACGATGATGGCCAGGGTGCCCGAGGCGGCCAGGGCCAGGATCAGGCCGATGCGGGCGTGGACCTTGGGGTTCACCCGGCCGAAGGTGTAGTAGTAGACGGCGATGCCGAAGACGTCGATGATGAACCAGAACCACTCCGAGGCCCAGTAAAACACGAAGTTGTGGATGAGGGTGGAGATGCCCCTGGGGTTGGAGCCGGTGACGGAGAACCAGATGCCTACCCCCGTCATAGCCCCAATCGTGTAGGCGAACATGAGGAGGCGAAGGGCCGAGGCCTTGAGGTAGTCTTGAAGGTAGGGCTTGTTCTCCAATAGAGATTTCCGCTCCACCCACCAGTTGAACCAAGTAGCCGCCACCGTGACATGGGAAAAGAGCACATGCAAGACGGCAACGATGGCAACTACCATGGCCGAGTGCAGGATGAAGCCCTCCCAAACTGGGTACATACCTTCCTTCCTCCTTTCGTGAGGGTTATCCCTCGAGGCTGAAGATAGCACCCCCCTTTGGGACATATGTACTGTCTGGGATAGGCGAAACCCGTTTCAATGGAAGCCCACCCCTGGACTAAGGCTTGGGTTAGCGTATAGCCTTAAGGACATGTACGAGGGCAAGATCCTCTACGAAGGCCTCACCTTTGATGATGTCCTCCTTCTCCCCGGGTACTCCGAGGTGTTGCCCCGGGAAGTTTCCGTAAGGACCAGGCTTACCCGGAAGCTCCACCTCAACATCCCCATCCTCTCCGCCGCCATGGACACGGTGACCGAGGCGGAGATGGCCATCGCCATGGCCCGGGAAGGGGGGCTTGGGGTGATCCACAAGAACCTGAGCATTGAGGCCCAGGCGGCCATGGTGCGCAAGGTGAAGCGCTCGGAGGCGGGGATGATCCAGGACCCCGTCACCCTTCCCCCCACCGCCACCCTCGAGGACGCCGAGCGCCTCATGCGGGAGTACCGGATCGGGGGGCTTCCCGTGGTGGACCTCTACGGGAAGCTCCTGGGCCTGGTGACCAACCGCGACCTGCGCTTTGAGAGGAATTTGAAGCGCCCCGTCACCGAGGTCATGACCCCCTTGGAGCGCCTCATCACCGCCCCTCCGGGCACCACCCTGGAGGAGGCGGAGGAGATCCTGCGCAAGCACAAGGTGGAAAAGCTTCCCCTGGTGGACGAGGCGGGGAGGCTTAGGGGCCTCCTTACCTTGAAGGACATCGTGAAGCGCAAGCAGTACCCCAACGCCGCCAAGGACGCCTTGGGAAGGCTATTGGTGGGGGCGGCGGTGGGGGCAAGCCGGGACCTTCCGGAAAGGGCGGCGGCCTTGGTGGAGGCGGGGGTGGACGTCCTGGTCCTGGACTCGGCCCATGGCCATTCCAAGGGGATCCTCGAGGCCCTCACCTATCTGAAGGAAACCTTCGGGGACAAGGTGGAGGTGATTGCGGGCAACGTGGCCACCCGGGAAGGGGCCCGGGCCCTGGCGGAGCGGGGAGCGGATGCGGTGAAGGTGGGCATTGGCCCCGGCTCCATCTGCACCACCCGGGTGGTGACCGGGGTGGGGGTGCCGCAGATCTCCGCCATCCTGGAGGCGGTGGCGGGGGTGGCCCATCTGGATGTGCCCATCATCGCCGATGGGGGGATCAAGTACACGGGGGATGTGGCCAAGGCCTTGGCCGCCGGGGCCCATTCGGTGATGCTGGGCAGCATGCTGGCGGGCACCGACGAGGCCCCGGGGGAGGAGGTGTTGAAGGATGGGCGCCGCTACAAGCTCTACCGGGGCATGGGTTCCTTGGGGGCCATGAAGCAAGGCTCTGCCGACCGCTACTTCCAGGAATCGGGCCGGGGCGGGGAGACCGAGGCCAAAAAGCTGGTGCCGGAAGGTATAGAGGGCATGGTGCCCTACAAGGGCCCCGTGGCCGACGTCCTCTACCAGATCGTGGGAGGCCTGCGGAGCGCCATGGGCTATGTGGGGGCACCGGACATAGAGACCTTCCGGCAGAAGGCCCGCTTCGTGCGCATGACCATGGCGGGCCTCATAGAAAGCCACCCCCACGACGTGGTGGTCATCAAGGAGGCCCCCAACTACTCCCGCTAAAGCCCTAGGCCATCCCACCCTGGTTTGGGCTGGGGTGGGGCATGGGAAAGGGCTTGGGATGGGCGCCTGCTTGGTGGAGCCTAAGGAGCCAGGCGTCAGTTGCCGAAAAGCTTTTCAAAAGCCTCCCCGCCCCCCTTCTTGTGGGCCAGGCGGTAGGTGCCTTCTTTCTCCTCCAGCTTTCCTTCCGCCACCAGGGCCTTAAGGGTATCCTCCAGCTCCTTTTTGGAGAAGGCCTCGCCCTCCTCGTCCAGGTACCGCTGGATTTCCTTGAAGCTGGCGAAGCGCAAAGCCTCCACTGCCCGCATGACCCAAGCCTTGCGATCCATGCCACCATCCTATCCCCTTTTCCCGTGGCATCCTGATCCCATGGACCCTTACCGGGAGTACCAGGACTACGCGGTGGCCTCGAGGCTCCTTTTGGCCTTGGGCCACTCCCGGGAGGTTCTTTCCCTGGGCCAGTATGCCCGCCTAAGGCTTCGCCGGATGGAGCTGGCCCGGCAAGGCCGCTTGTCCCAGCTGGAAAGCCTGGACGAACGCCTCCGCTACGGCTTCTGGAGCAACCCTTTGCGGCTTAGGGAGTTTCTTAGGCGCACCGCCCACGCTCCTTACTGGGCCTCCCCTTCGGCCTTTGAGGCCCTTCTTTTCCCTGAGGAACGGGCCCGCCTCCGCTACCCAGACCAGGCGGGGGAGTATTACCTGGGGTGGCTCAGGCTACCCCATCTCCTAATGGACCCGGTGGCCTTTGAGGAGGCGCTACGGGAGCAGGAGGTCCGAGCCCAGGCCCTCCCCCTTTTCCTAAACGCCTTCCACCGCGTCCTGGGGCCTTGAGGCCAGGCTATACCTCCTCCTCCAAAAGGGGTAGGTGCACCCGGAAAAGGGTGCGGCCGGGCCGGCTTTCGGCGGTGATCCTTCCCCCGTGGGCCTTGGCGATGGCCTGGGCGATGGCCAGGCCCAGGCCCGTTCCGCCCCCCGGCCCCCGGGCGAAGCGCTCAAAGAGGTGGGGGAGGAAGTCCTCCGGGATGCCGGGGCCGCGGTCCTCCACCTCCAAAAGGGCTTCTTCCCCGTCCCGCCTGAGGCGCACCCAAACCCCTTCCTTGCCCGCGGCCCGCACGGCGTTGGCGATGAGGTTCCTCAGCATTTGCAAGAGCCGGTCTGGGTCCCCTAGCACCTCCAAGGCCTCCCCTTGGAAGGCCACCCCGTGCTCCCGGGCCGCCTCCTCGGCCAGGGCTCGCAGGTCCACGATGTGGGGGTTTAGGGTGCGCTCCGCCTCGCCCCGGGCCAGGGAGAGGAGGTCCTCCACCAGGCGGCGCATCCTCTCCGCGGTGGCCCGGGCGGTGGCCAGGGCTTCGGGGTCCTGGGGGTTTCTGGAAAGCCGGTCCAGGTGGCCCAGAAGCACGGTGAGGGGGGTTCTGAGCTCGTGGCTGGCCTCGGCCAGAAAAGCCCGTTCCTTTTCCTTGGCCTCCTTGAGGGCAAAGAGGAGGCTATTCACCGCCTCCACCATGCGGCCAAACTCGTCTTTAGGAAGGTTCAGGGGTACGGGGTCCAGGCGCTCAGGGTTACGCCTGGCGATCTCCCTGGCGGCCTCCTCCAGGGGTCTGGCGGTGAGCCGGGCGGTGAGGTAGACCAGGGCCATGCCCAAGGGGAAGAGGAGGAAGAAAGCCTCGAGGAGGGCCTGCCTGAGGGCCCGTTGCGCTAGGTCTATGGGGGCGGTGTCCTGCGTAAGGGCGAGAAGGCCCAAGGGGGTTCGCACCATAGCCGCGGCGAAGCCCTTCCGCCAGATGGCTTTGGGGATTGGCCCGGCTTCCTTTAGGACCTCGGGGGGAAGGCGGTGGGCCTCCTGGGTGAGGACCAAGGGCTCCCCGTCCTCCGCATAGAGGTGTAGGTAGATGCCCCCGGTGGTGAGCAGGGCCCCGGTCTGGCCCCGGCGGTAGGCCTCCGCCGCCCGCTTGGCATCCTCCAGGAGGGTGGCCTCGAGGTGGCCTCTAAGGGCCCGCTCCACGCTTCGGCCCGCCAGGTACAGGGCCCCCACCAGGAAGAGGAGCCAAAGGAGGCTGAAGGCTAGGAAAAGCCTAAGGCGGAAGGAAAGGGGGGCCATAACCGGAGGGGAGTCCTGTTAGCCCTCGCCCTCGTCTCCCTTTCCCGGGCGCACCGCATACCCCAGGCCCCGCACCGTGCGCAGGTAGCCGTAGGCCCCGGCTTCCCTTAGCTTGGCCCGGAGGTTGGCCACGTGCACATCCAGGACGTTGGAATCCCGGCCCAGGGGCTTACCCCAGATCTTTTCCTCGATCTCCTCCCGGGGGAAGACCCTCCCCGGGCGGCCCATGAGCAGGTGGAGAAGGTCAAACTCCTTGGGGGAAAGCCGCACCTCCCTTTCCCCGAAAAAGACCTGCCGCCTCTTGGGGTAAAGCTCCAGCCGTCCCACGCTCAGGACCTCGCTTCCTTCCTTGTGCCTCAGCTGCACCTGGATGCGGGCCAGAAGCTCGGCGGGGTGGAAGGGCTTTACCAGGTAGTCGTCGGCCCCATCGGAAAGGAGGCCCACTTTGCGCTCCACGGCATCCTGGGCGGTGAGGACCAGGATGGGGGTGTCGTCGGTGGCCCGGATCCTCCGGGCCACCTCGGCCCCATCCAGGTCGGGAAGGCCCAGGTCCAGGACCACCAGGTCGGGCTTCCTCTCCCGGTGCTTCACCAGGCCCTCCATGCCGCTTTTGGCCCACTCCACGGCAAAGCCCGCCTCCTTTAGCTCCAGCTCCACCAGCCGGGCCACTTCCGCATCGTCCTCAATGAGCAGGATGCGTTTCATGGCCACAGCCTTTCCGGAGGGGCGAGGCCATAGACCTCCTTGAGGAGCCTAAGCAGGCTCACCCGCTCCTTGTCTTGCAGGAGGACCACATCCCCGCGGTCGGCCACCCCGGGAAAGGTGCGGGGCTTCTCCCCGGGGAGCACCAAAAGGAGTTGCACCTCCTGGCCCAGCCTAGGGGGCACCGGGGCGGAGAGGGGGATCAGCCTCTTGCCCTCCACCCGCCAAGCCCCGTGCAGGATGCGCAGGTCCTGGGAGAAAAGCCTCAGCTCCGTGCCCGGGGGGAGACCAGGCCCCAGGAGGGGAGGAAGGGCAGCCGAAACCGTCCCCAGGAAAAGGAGAAAGAGGATCAGGGGACGCATCGTCTCCCATTCTACGCCGGGGGCCCAGCCCTTTGTGGGAGGGAGGTTAAGGGGCCTGAAGGTTTTTCCGGGAGGAGGAAGCCGGCGGAAACCACGTACTTTAAGGCATCCTCCACGCTGATCTCCAGGGGTATCACCTCTTCTGAAGGCACCAGGATCACCATGCCGCTTGCGGGCACGGGACTGGTGGGCACCAAGACGGCGGTGTACCCTTCCGGTAAGGGAGGAAGGCGGCCGTTCACAGGCTGCACCACAAAGCAAAGGGTGTATAGCCCCCGCCTGGGATACTCTATGACCGCCGCCCGGCTAAACTTCACCTCCTGGTGGCCGAAGAGGGTGTGGGTGATCTGCTGCACCGCCTTATAAATGTCCCGCACGATGGGGAAGAGGAGGAGGGAGCGCTCCAAGGAACCGATGAGCCGCCGGCCTAGGTAGTTCTCGGCCACGGTGCCCACCAGGTAGATGAGCACTCCAGCGAGAAGAAGGCCCACGAAGGGCAGTAAGGGCTGGTAGGCCCGGGGCACCTCCAGGTCCAAAAGGCGCAGGAAGCTTTGGATGTAACCCCCGGAGTAGGTGTAGACCCAGGCCAGGAAGTAGAGGGTGACCAGAAGGGGTAGGAGGGTCACCAGTCCGGTGAGGAACCTCTGGCGCAGGCGCATGACCCTTAGTTTACGGGAAAAGGGGGGATTAGCCGGGCAGGGTTCCAATTGGGCTTGGTGGCAGGGCTAGCGCCCGTCCCCGCGGCTTTGGGCCAGTTCCTTAAGGCCCTTTAGGTCCTTCAGGACAATCTTGCCGTAGCCCGAGCGGATGTAGCCTTCCCGGGTGAGCTCGCCGATCACCTTGGTCACGGTTTCCCGCACGCTGCCCACCGCGGCCGCCAGCTCATCGTGGGTGGCGCGGAGAACCAGGCCCTCCGCTTCCTGGTGGGCCAAGGGGGTTTCCGCCAGCTCCAGAATAGCGGCGGCCATGCGGTTTTTCAGGCGCTGGGTGGCCAGGCGCTCTATGCGCCGGTAGGACTCAGAAAGGGCCTGGGCTAGGCTCAGGAGCACCTGGCGGACCTCCTCGAGGTGGGGTTCCTTGGGAAGGGGTTCGGCCACCACCTCCGTCACCGCCTCGGCGAAGTAGGTGCGTTCAAGGCCTGCCAAGGCCTCCTCCCCGAAATACCCCCCGGGGCGGACCAGGCGCAGGGTGAGGGCGTTGCCCTCCTCGTCCACCGCCTCGAGGCGCACAAGGCCCTCCAGGACCCTATACACCCGGTCCCGAGGCCCGGGAACCCCGGGGTACAGGATGACCTCGCCGGGCTTGAAGCTTACGGTTTCGCGAGCCTGGGTCATGGCTGCCTCCTTGCCCCCAGGCTACCACGCCCTCAGGGTTTTGTAAACCTTTAGGTTACAAAAATGGCCCCCCTGGACTACGGTCTTGGCAAGGGGTGTTTCCTCGCCAGGGGAAGGAGGCGGTCCGTGGCGATCTCAGCTTCCCTGCCCTCCCTCTTGGCCTTTTCCCTCTCCAGCTCCGCCCAGAAAAGGGCCATCTCCCAAAGGGCTTCGAGCCGCTCTTCCAGGGGCAGGCTTAGCCACTCCGCCCGATCGTCGGGGCGGGCGGAAAGGGGAAGCTTCCGGGCTAGGGGCCGGATTCCTCTCATAGCTCCTCCAGGTCGCGCAGATCTATGGGCCGGCCAAAGGCTTTCTTCAGAGCCCTAAAGTCTTCGGGATGGACCACGTACACCGCCACACCCCTCACCCGATGCACCGTGGCCCGGCTGAAGGCCTCATCAAAGGAAGGTTTTTCCAGGATCACCAGGTCAATGCGGTTGGGAGCGTACCCCAGTTGGACCACCCCGGGGGTGGCAAGGTCGGATGGGGTAAGACCCAGGTCATCCCCGCCAAAGAAGGTCCGGATGGCGGCAAGGACCTTGTCCGCCTCCTGGGCGCTCACCCAGAGGTCCAGGTCTTTGGTAAATCTGGGGCGGCCGAAAAAGGCCAAGGCGTACCCGCCGATCACCAAAAACCTGGCTCCGGCTCCGTGCAGGGCCTGGATAAAGTCCAGCATGTCAGGAGTCACCGCACGTTCTCCCGAAGCCATGCTAGGTAGGGCCCATGCCCCTCGGCGATGGGCAGGGCCACCATCTCGGGCACGGTGTAGGGGTGGAGGGAAAGGACCCGCTCCTTAAGCCGGGGGAAGGCGAAGGTGGTGGTCTTCACCAGGAGTAGGACCTCCTTATCCTCCACCACCTCCCCCTGCCAGCGGTAAACGGAGGTGAGGCCGGGCACCAGGTTCACGCAGGCGGCCAGGCCCTCCTCCACCAGGGTGCGGGCCAGGGTGCGGCCCACCTCCTCGTTGGGGGCGGTGATCAGGACCACTTCCTCCATCACGGCTCCTCCTCCACGGCAAAGGCGCTGGCTACCTCGTCGTCCTCGGGAAGGTTCATGATCTTGACCCCGGCGGTGGCCCGGGAGTACTGGGGGATCTCGGCCACCGGGGTGCGGATGGCCAGGCCCTTCTTGGAAAGGACCAAGAGATCCTCCGTGCCCCGCACCTTGAGGAGGGCGGCCAGGCGGCCCACCTTAAGGGAGGTGGCGTAGGTGATGACCCCCATGCCCCCACGGCCCTGCAAGGGGTACTCGGCAAGGGCGGTACGCTTGCCGTAGCCCCGGGTGCTCACCGCCAGCAGGTCCACCATCTCCCCGGGCTTCACCGTCAACAGGGAGACCACCCGGTCCCCGGGCTTTTTGAAGCGGATCCCCGTCACCCCCTGGCTGTCCCGGCCCGTGGCCCGGACCTCCTCCAGGGGGAAGCGGATGGCTTGGCCCGCTTCTGTGGCCAGGATGGCCTCGTCCTCGGGGTCGGAAAGGGCCACCCCGATGAGCCGGTCGCCCTCCAGGAGCCGGATGGCGATGAGCCCTGCCGCACCCAGGTTCTGGTACTCCTTTAGGGCGGTGCGCTTCACCAAGCCCCTCTCCGTGGCGAAGACCAGCTGGCCCTCCCCGTCCAAGCCTCTCACGGAAAGCAAGGCGGCCACCTCCTCCTCCTCGGCCAGGGGGAGGAGGGTTTTCACGTGCACCCCCCGGGCCTGGCGGCCCATCTCCGGGAGGTCGTAGACCTTTAGGCGGTAGACCCGGCCCCGGTTGGTGAAGAGGAGGAGGTCCTCATGGGCCTGGGCCACGAAGACCTGGATGGCTTCGTCCTCCTCCTTGGTTTTGCCAGCGATAAGCCCTTTCCCGCCCCGTCCCTGGGCCCGGTAGCTCTCCAGGGGAAGGCGCTTCAGGAACCCTTGGGCGGTGAGGGTGATGACCATGGGTTCGTCCTCTATGAGGTCTTCGGGGTTGAAGCTTTCCTCAAACTCGATGATCACCGTGCGCCGGGCATCCCCGTACTTTTCCTTGACCCTTAGGAGGTCCCGTTTCACCTCGGCCCAAAGCCGCCCCTCCTCCTCGAGGATGGCCCTAAGCCGGGCGATCTCCTCCATGAGCTCCCGGTACTCCTCCAAGAGCTTTTCCCGCTCCAGGGCCACCAGGCGTTGCAGGCGCATGTCCAGGATGGCCTGGGCCTGGACCTCGCTGAGGCCAAAGCGCTCCATAAGCCCTTTTCGGGCCTCGCCTGCGTCTTGGGAAGCCCGGATCAAGGCGATGACCTCGTCAATGTGGTCCAGGGCGATGAGGAGGCCCTCCAGCACGTGGGCCCTTTCCTCGGCCTTCTTGAGCTCAAATAGGCTTTTGCGCCGGATCACCTCCTTGCGGTGGTCCAGGTAGTGGCGCATGAGATCTAGGAGGGAGAGGACCTTGGGCTCCCCGTCCACGATGGCCAGGAGGTTCACCGTGAAGGAGGCTTGCAAGGCGGTGTGCTTGTAGAGCTGGTTCAGCACCACCTGGGGGCTTGCTCCCCGCTTGAGCTCTATGGCGATGCGCAGGCCCTGGCGGTCGGACTCGTCCCGGAGGGCCACGATGTCCTCCAGCTTCTTGGCCTTCACCAAGGCGGCAATCTGGGCGATGAGGCTGGCTTTGTTGACCTGGTAGGGAATCTCGGTGACCACCAGCATGGGCTTCTGGCCCTTCTCCTCAATGCGCACCTTGGCCCGTATTTTGAGGCTCCCCCGGCCCGTGGCGTAAGCCTCCTGGATGCCCTTGCGGGAGAGCTTGCCTCCGGTGGGAAAGTCGGGGCCGGGGAGGTGGCGCATGACCTCCTCAAGGGTGATCCCCGGGTTCTCGATCATGGCCACCAGGGCGTCCACCACCTCGCTGAGGTTGTGGGGGGGGAGGCTGGTGGCCATGCCCACGGCGATGCCGCTGGCCCCGTTCACCAGGAGGTTGGGGATGGCGGCGGGGAGGACCTCGGGCTCCTTGAGGGAGCCGTCGTAGTTGGGGCGGAAGTCCACGGTTTCCTTGTCAATGTCCAAAAGCATCTCCGCCCCTAAGGGGGAAAGCCGGGCTTCCGTGTAGCGCTGGGCCGCGGGCGGGTCCCCGTCTATGGAGCCGAAGTTTCCTTGGCCGTCCACCAGGGGGTAGCGCAGGTTCCAGGGCTGGGCCAGGCGGGCCAGGGCATCGTAGATGGCGGCGTCCCCGTGGGGATGGTACTTACCCATGACCTCGCCCACGATCTTGGCGCTTTTCACGTGCTTGCGGCCCGGGAGCACCCCCTCCTGGTAGGCGCCGAAAAGGATTCGTCTCTGGACCGGCTTAAGTCCGTCCCGCACGTCGGGCAGGGCCCGGTCCACGATGACGGACATGGCGTAGTTGATGAAGCTCTGCTTGAGTTCTTCTGTGATTTCTACAGGAATGACCGTCTCGGGCATAGTCTTCCTCTCGGGCCAAAGCCTTTTTTCAGTATATCAGATGGGCCGGTCCATAGGGCCGGCCCTCCGGGAAAGGGATTCTAGGCCTGGCCCACCTCGGTCAGCCTGGCGGGGCTACCTCCAGGACCTCCGCCAAGTACACCAGGGCCAGTTTGTAGGAGAGGGGCCCGAACCCCGAGATGATGCCCCGGCAGGCAGGGGCGGTCACGGAGTGCTGGCGGTAGGGCTCGCGGGCATGGAGGTTGGAAAGGTGGACCTCCACCACGGGGAGGGGCTGGGACCGGATGGCGTCCAGGAGGGCGTAGGAGTAGTGGGTGAGGGCCCCAGGGTTCAGGACGATGGCCAAAAACCCTTCCCGGTGGGCCTGCTGCACCCACTCTATCAGCTGGCCCTCGTAGTTGCTCTGGCGGAAGGCCACCCCCAGGCCCAGCTCCGCCCCCCAGGCCTCGCAGAGGGTTTCCAGTTCCTCCAGGGTGGTGCGCCCGTAGACCTCGGGCTCCCGCTGGCCCAGAAGGTTCAGGTTGGGTCCGTTTAGGATCAGCACCATAGGGGCTCCTTTTGCACTAGGATACCCCTTGTGCGCCGCCTTTGGCCTATTGGGGTCGTGCTCTTGGCCTCCCTTTTTGGCTTAGCCCAAAGCCCCCGGGGTCTGGTCCATACCGTGGCTCCCGGGGAAACCCTCTTTCAGATCGCCCGGCGTTATGGCACCACGGTGGAGGAGCTGGCCCGGCTCAACGGGCTAAGGGACCCCAACCGCATCCAGGTGGGCCAGGCGCTCCTGGTGCGGTCCAGGGGGGAGGTGGCCTTGCCCAAGGGAAGGCTGGTCTACTTCCCCCCGGTCCAGGGGCGGGCCTTTGGCCTTAGGGTGGAGGGGTACGCCCAGGGGTGGGTGGGGTTTTTGGGGGAGCGGTACCCCTTGGTGCCCGGGAAGACGGGCCTATGGACCCTTTTGCCGGTGGGGGCTTTGGTGGAGGCCAAGGCGCATCCTTTGCGCCTTGGCCTCGAGGGGGAGGAAATCCCCCTTGCCCTTCAGGTGGCTCCGGGAGGCTACGGCCAGGAAACCCTGGTTCTGAGCCCTTCCCTGGAGGGCCTGCTCCAGGACCCCAGCCTAAGGGCGGAGCGGGAAAAGGTGGTGGGGGCCTGCCCCAAAGAGGGACTCCTGACCTTTTCCCGGTTCCTAAGGCCCCTGGAGGGGCGGATCACCAGTCCCTTCGGTACCAGAAGGCGCTACGGCACCCTTTTCACCTCCTACCACGAGGGCCTGGACTTCGCTGCCCCCCTAGGTACCCCCGTGCGGGCGGTGGCCGAGGGGGTGGTGGTCCTTTCCGAGAGGCTGAAGGTGCGGGGGGAGGCGGTGATCCTTAGCCACGGCATGGGCCTTTGCACCGGGTACTGGCACCTTTCGGAAAGGCGGGTGAGGGTGGGCGAAAGGGTTAAGGGGGGCCAGGTGCTGGGGCTTTTGGGGAATACGGGGCTTTCCACGGGGCCCCACCTGCACCTGGAGGTGCGCCTTTGGGGGGTTCCCGTGGACCCCCTGCCCTTTTTCCAGGGCCTCCCCCTACCCTAGCTGCAGGAGGGAAAGGACCTCCACGTGGTGGGTGAAGGGGAAGAAGTCGTAGGGGCGGGCAAAGGCTAGGGTGTATCCTCCCTTCTGAAGCGCTCCCACGTCCCGGGCCCAGGTGGCGGGGTCACAGGCCACGTAGAGGATCTCCTTGGGCCGGCTTTCCAGCAGGTAGGCCCGCACCTCAGGGGAAAGCCCAGCCCTGGGAGGGTCCAGCACCACCAGGTCAAAACGGCCCAGCCGGCGGGCTTCCTTAGCATCCCCGCGGTGGAAGCGGACGTTTTCCAAGCCGAGGCGTCTCCTGTCCGCCTCTCCCCGGCGCACCGCCTCCTTGCTGATCTCCACCGCCACCACCTCCCCGTAGCGGGGGGCCAGGAGGAAGGAGATGAGGCCGCTTCCCGCATAGAGTTCCAGGGCTCGTTCCCCTCCCGAAACCAGGCCCTGGGCCTCCTCTAAAAGCTCCCCCATGGCCAAGGGGTTCACCTGGCTGAAGCTTTCCACGCTCACCGTGGCCGTGAGGGGGCCAAACTTTTCCAGGAGGGTTCTTTCCCCATGTAGGGGCTGGACCCTCCCCCGGAAACGCCCTTTGGGGGAGGGTTCGGCCCAGACCACCCCGGCAAAGCCTTCCTCCACGAGGGCCTTGGCGGGGCGCCTTAGGCTTTCCGGGCTTCCCCCGATGAGACCGAGGAGCACCCGGCCCTCCAGCAGGCTTCCCCTTAGGGCCACCTCCTCCACGGGCAAGGGCCAGGTCTTCAGGAGGGAGAAGGCCCAGGCCAGGGGTTCGGAAAGCAGGGGATCCTCCTCCAGCCGGAAGAGCTCCTGGCCCTCCGGCAAGCGGTAGGCCAGGCCCCCTAAAGGATGGCGGGCGTACTGGGCGGCGGTGCGGTAGCCCAGGGGCCTGGGGGAGGGGCGGATGGGGGCCAGGGGAACGGAGAGCTTGGCGATGCGCATGAGGGCGTCCTGCACTAGGCCTTCCTTCAGGGGGAGCTGGCTTTCGTAGGCCAGGGGGAGGTCGGCGGAGGGGGGGAGGGGGTGGGGGTAGCGGTCGGGGCGGGGGGTGAGCACCTCCACCTCTTCCAGGAATAGGGTTCCCTTGCGGCGCACGGGCCTTCCTTGCACCACCTCCCCCGGTAAACCTCCCTTGATGAGAATGGCCCCTTCCTCGGTGCGGGCCAGGCCGTAGCCTCCCGGTACCAGCTTCTCCACGGTGAGAACCTTCACCTTTCCACCCTACACCAAGCCCCTTGGCGCTAAGATGAAGGGGTGATTCGGGTACTGTTAGCGGACGACCATGCCCTCTTTCGCCAAGGGCTTAAAAGCCTTCTGGAGGCGGAAGGGGATTTCCGGGTAGTGGGGGAGGCCAAGGACGGCTGGGAAGCCTTACGGCATGCCCTCGAGGCTCGGCCCGATGTGATCCTCATGGACATCCAGATGCCCAACCTGGACGGGGTGCAGGCCACCCAGGCCATCCTCAAGGAGTGGCCTGAGGCCAAGGTGATCATCCTCACCATGTACCGCCAGGACGCCTACGTGTTTGAGGCGGTGAAGGCGGGGGCCAGGGGCTACCTCCTAAAGGACACCGACGCCAGCGAGCTCATTGAGGCCATCCGCCGGGTGCACGCCGGGGAGGTGCTCTTGGATGCCGAGCTGGCTGGGCGCATCATCCAGGACTTCCGGGCCAAGAAGGAAGCCAGCCTCCCCCTTCACGCGGAGCTTTCCGAGCGGGAGATCCAGATCCTCAAGCTGGTGGCCCAGGGGTACACCAACTTGGAGATCGCCGCCGAGCTACAGCTTTCCGAGAAGACGGTGCGGAACCGGCTTTCCGAGATCTTCCAGAAGCTTCACCTGAACAACCGCACCCAGGCGGCCCTGTACGCCATACGGGAAGGCCTGGCCGGGCCTGAGCCCCAGGAGTAGTGGACCCGGTGCGGCTTCTTTTGGAGCTTGCTCCCTTGGCGGGGGAGGGGGTGAGGGGCGATTTTGTGGCCGCCCATCTTCCCCGGGCCCGGCGGGACGGCCTGGGGAATGTGTGGACCGGGGAAGGCCGGGTGCTTCTCCTCGCCCATCTGGACACGGTTTTGCCCCCAGAGCCCCCCAGGCAGGCGGGGGAGAGGCTCTACGGCCCCGGGGTGGGGGACAACTCCAGCGGGGTGGTCGTCCTCCTCTCCCTTCCCGAGATCCCGGGGGTGGTCCGGGGCTTCACCGTGGGGGAGGAGGGTTTAGGGAACCTTAGGGGGGCCCGGGCCCTGGTGGAGACCCTGGCGCCCGAGATGGTGGTGGCGGTGGATGGGTATCTGCCGGGGGTGGTGGACCGGGGCCTAGGCTCGGTGCGCTTCCGGGCTACCTTCCGGGGCCGGGGTGGCCACGCCTGGGGGGACAGGGGGATGCCCAATCCCGTGTTTGCCCTGGCGGAGGGGCTTTCCCGGCTGCACGCCCTTTTCAAGGAGGTGGGGAGCGAGGCCAGCTTGAACGCCAGTGGCCTCTATGGGGGCGAGGCGGTGAACGCCATCCCCCAGGAGGCCTCCGTGCTCCTAGAGATCCGGGCCCTGGAAGGGGAGCATCTCCACCGGCTTTATGGGGAGGCCCAGCGGGTTCTCTGGGAGGTGGCGGGCCGTCATCGGGTGGATCTGGGCTTGGAGGTTTTGGGGGAAAGGCCAGCGGGAAGCACGGCCACCCCAGAACTCCTTCGGGCGGCGGAAGCCGCCTTGGCCCGCATTGGGGAAAAGCCTCAGTTCCAGCCGGGTTCCACCGACGCCAGTGCCGCCATTGAGCGGGGCATCCCCGCCTTGGCCCTGGGGGTGTACCGGGGGGGCGGGGCCCATACCCCGGAGGAATGGGTGCTCCCCCAAAGCCTTTGGGAGGGGCGGGAGGTGCTCCTCGCCTTTCTCAGGGCCCTTGGCTTAGGATAGGGCGTATGCGTGTGGGCATCCTGAAGGGCTTCCTCTCCCGGCGGTACCTGGGTTTTTGGGAGGCGTATTTAAAGGCCTTGGGGGTGGAGGTGGTGCGGGCGGAAGCTTCCCCTGCCCGCCATCAGCCCTATTGCCTCCCCGTGCAGGAGCTCTTGGCCCAGGTGGAGGCCCTGAAGGCCCAAGGGGTGGACTACCTGCTCCTCCCCGACCTGCAAGGGGGGGTGGAGTCGGAGAAGGGCGGGGGGCAGTGCCCCTGGCTTTTGGACCTGGAGGCCACCCTCCTCCGCTACTTCCCGGGGCTTCCCCCGGTGCTCAAGGTCCCCACAGAGCTCTCCGAACGGGTCTTGGGCCGGGCGGGGGAGGTGGGCCACCTCCTCACCCAGAACCCCATGCTGGTGGGCCGGGCCCTGGACCGGGTGCGGGGGTTTTTGAAGCCCCCTCCTCCCCTCAAGACCCCTCTGGGGAGCGTGGGGGTGGTGGCCCAGCCCTACCTTTTGGAAGACGAGGGCTTCCGCAAGGCGGTGGAGGAGGCCTTGGCTCGGGAGGGGCTCATCCCCTACTTCCCCGATCTCCCCCCGGAGAAGCTGAGGGAGGAGGGGGAGAGGCTTCTTCCCATGGACCTTCCCACCGACCGGGAGCTTTTGGGCATGGTCCACTACCTTCACCGCCTGGGCCGGGTGAAGGGCCTTTTGCTGGTGGTTTCCTATGCCTGCCCTCCCATCCCTGGGCTTTTGCGCAAGGCCGCCCGCAAGCTTCTCAAACCCCACCGCCTCCTCACCTTGGGGGAGGATTGGACAGAGGCCTTGCACTCCTTGCGGAGGGAGATCCAGGAGGGCTAGGGTGTGGTCTATCTATCCTTCGCCCACCGGATCTAGGGTAAACTCAGGCGTATGACCGGTTGGTCAGTCGCTCCCTTGCGCCGCCTGGGGGCCTACTTGGCCCCCTACCGAGGGCGGTATGCCCTGGGGGTCTTGTTGGGCCTCCTCTCCATTTTCTTTTTCGTCCTAAGCCCTTACTTCCTGCGCCTG
Source organism: Thermus albus (assembly GCF_022760855.1). Classification (NCBI taxonomy): domain Bacteria; kingdom Thermotogati; phylum Deinococcota; class Deinococci; order Thermales; family Thermaceae; genus Thermus; species Thermus albus. Next base: position 32,975 of record NZ_JAKTNR010000012.1, on the reverse strand, counting down.
GCGGTGGACGCCGTGGGGGAGGGGGGACCATATGGGCGGTATGCCCTCCTATTGGTCCTCTCGGCGGGGGTTAGCGCCCTGCTTTCCTACTTCATGCGCCGGCTGGCGGTGGTGGCGAGCCGGTTGGTGGAGTACGACTTAAGGAAGGACCTATTCCATCACCTTCTCCGCCTGGACCGGGACTTCTACCAGAGGACCCGGGTGGGGGACCTGATGAACCGCCTCAACACCGACCTGTCCGCGGTGCGGGAGATGGTGGGCCCGGGCATCATGATGGGGAGCCGCCTTTCCTTTCTGGTCCTCCTGGCCTTCCTTTCCATGTACGCGGTGAACCTCAGGCTAGCCCTTTACCTCACCTTGCTCCTCCCCTTAATCGCCCTGACCATGTTCTACCTGTTGCGCCTGGTGGACCGCCGCTACCGGGAGGCCCAGGAGGCCTTTGACCGGATCAGCACCCTGGCCCAGGAGGCCTTCAGCGGGATCCGGGTGGTGAAGGGGTACGCCTTGGAAGGGCGCATGCTTAGCCGATTCCAGGAGCTAAACCGCGTCTATATGGGAAAAAGCCTGGCCCTGGCCAAGGTGGAGGGGCCCATGCACGCCCTCTTGGGCTTCTTGATGGGCTTTGCTTTCCTCACCGTGCTCTGGGTGGGCGGGGGGATGGTGGTCCGGGGCGAGCTCACCGTGGGCCAACTGGTGCAGTTCAACGCCTATCTGGCCCAGCTCACCTGGCCTATTTTAGGCCTGGGCTGGGTGATGGCCATGTACCAGCGGGGTTTTACCAGCCTGAGGAGGCTTTTGGAGCTTTTGGACCAGGAGTCCGCTGTCCGCGACCAGGACCCCCTACCCCTTGCCGTGGCCGATCTTTCCGGGGAGGTGCGCCTCGAGGGTGTGGGGCTTTTCCGGGATGGGCGCTGGCTTCTTAAGGACCTTACCCTCACCATACCCGAGGGCATGACCCTGGGGATCACCGGGCGCACGGGGTCGGGGAAAAGCCTCTTGGCGGCCCTCATACCCCGGCTCCTGGATCCCACGGAGGGGCGGGTTTACGTGGGGGGGTATGACGTGCGGAGGATTCCCCTTGCCACCCTGCGCCAGGCGGTGGGGGTGGCGCCCCAGGAGCCCTTCCTCTTCAGCGAAACCCTTTTGGAGAACATCGCCTTCGGCCTGGAAACCCCGGATCGGGAGCGGGTGGAGTGGGCGGCCAGGCTCGCCGGCATCCACGAGGAGATCCTGGCCTTCCCCAAGGGCTACGAGACGGTTTTGGGGGAGCGGGGGGTGACGCTTTCGGGAGGCCAGAGGCAGCGGGTGGCCTTGGCCAGGGCCTTGGCCAAAAGGCCCAAAATCCTGGTATTGGACGATGCCTTAAGCGCCGTGGACACGGAGACCGAGGCCCGGATCCTTCAGGGCCTGAAGGGCGTCTTGGGCCGCCAGACCACCTTCCTCATCTCCCACCGCACCGCCACCTTGCGCCATGCGGACTGGATCATCGTAATGGACGAGGGGAGGATTGTGGAGGAGGGAACCCATGAGAGCCTCCTCGAGGCCGGGGGCCTCTACGCGGAGCTGGACCGCATCCAGCGCATGGAAGGGGAGGTGGAAGGGTGACCCACGAAGACGCCTACACCAAGGCCTTTGATCGGGTTCTCTTCGCCCGCATCCTCCGCTACGTTTACCCCTATAGGGGGCAGGTGGCCTTGGCCCTGCTCTTCCTCCTCCTCACCACCCTCACCGCGGCCCTCACGCCCCTTTTCTTCAAGTGGGCCATAGATGGGGCCCTGGTGCCCAAGGAGGCCAAACCCCTGGAGGAACGCCTCGCCCTGCTCCTTTGGGTGAGCCTGGGCTTCCTCCTGGTGCGGGGGGTGAACTTCGCCGCCACCTACGGGCAGACCTACCTGATCCAGTGGGTGGGGCAGAGGGTGCTCTTTGATTTGCGAAGCGCCCTCTTTGCCAAGCTCATGCGGCTCCACCCGGGCTTTTACGACAAAAATCCCGTGGGCCGCCTCATGACCCGCATCACCTCCGATGTGGACGCCATCAACCAGTTCATCACCGGGGGGCTCGTGGGGGTCATCGCCGACTTCTTCACCATCCTGGGCCTCTTGGCCTTCATGATGGTCCTAAGCCCCAAGCTCACCCTGGTGGTCCTCCTGGTGGTGCCCGTGCTCCTTTGGGTCACCGCCTGGGTGCGGAACGGCATGCGTACCGCCTACCGGGAGATGCGCCTGCGCCTGGCCCGCCTTAATGCGGCCTTGCAGGAAAACCTTTCCGGGGTGGAGACCATCCAACTTTTCGTGAAGGAGAGGGAGCGGGAGGGGAAGTTTGACCGCCTAGGCCGGGACCTCCTCGAGGCCTGGGTGGAGATCGTGCGCTGGTTTGCCCTGTTCTTCCCCATAGTGGGCTTCTTGGGGGATCTGGCGGTGGCGGGCCTCCTCTTCTATGGGGGGGGACAGGTGGTCCAAGGCATGGCTTCCTTGGGGCTTCTGGTGGCCTTTGTGGACTACACCCGTCAGCTTTTCCAGCCCCTACAGGACCTTTCCGACAAGTTCAACCTCTTCCAGGGGGCCATGGCCAGCGCCGAGCGCATCTTCGGGGTTTTGGATACGGAGGAGGAGTTAAAGGATCCCCCAAACCCCAAGCCCATCCAGCGCTTCTGGGGCGAGGTGGCCTTCCGGGACGTGTGGCTGGCCTACACCCCTAAGGGCGTAGAGCCCTCGGAAAGGGACTGGGTCCTGAAAGGGGTTTCCTTCCGCATCGCTCCGGGGGAGAAGGTGGCCCTGGTGGGGGCCACGGGGGCGGGTAAGACCAGCGTGGTGAGCCTCATCGCCCGCTTCTACGATCCGCAACGGGGCCAGGTGCTCATAGATGGGGAGGATGTCCGTAACTATCGCCAGGAAGATCTGAGGCGGCATGTGGGCATCGTCCTTCAGGACCCCTTTCTTTTCTCGGGCACCATTCTGGATAACCTGCGCCTTTTTGATGAGGCCATCCCCGAGGAAAAGGTGGTGGAGGTAGCCCGTTTCCTGGGGGTGCACGAGGCCATTTTGCGCCTGCCCCAGGGGTACCACACCCGGGTGGGGGAGAGGGGAGCGGGGCTTTCCACGGGGGAGAAGCAGCTTCTGGCCCTGGTGCGGGCCCTTCTGGCCAGCCCCGACATCCTCCTTATCCTGGATGAGGCCACGGCCAACGTGGACTCGGAGACGGAAAGGCGCCTCCAGGAGGCCCTCTATAGGGCCATGGAGGGAAGGACCTCCCTCATCATCGCCCACCGCCTTTCCACCATCCGCCGGGTGGACCGGATCCTGGTCTTCAAAAAAGGGCGGCTTGTGGAGGAGGGTACCCATGAGGAGCTCCTCCAGAGGGGAGGGTATTATGCCACCCTCTACCGGCTCCAGTACGCGGAGGGGTAGGCCATGGTCTACCGGGAGGCCACGGAGTGGCTTTTCACCCAGCGCCGCCAGGGGGAGCGGGGCCTGGGCCGGGTAAAGGCCCTCCTGGAGCGCCTGGGGCATCCGGAGGAGGCCTTTTCGGCGGTGCACGTGTTGGGCACCAACGGCAAGGGAAGCGTGGTGGCGTATCTGGAAGCCGCCTTCCGCGCCATGGGGCTGGCCTATGGGGCCTATACCAGCCCTCACCTCCAGGACTTCCGGGAGCGGATCCGCACCCACCTGGGCCTGATCCTCGAGGAGGAGGTGGTGGAGTTCGTGGCCTGGGCCATGGGGGAAGCCTGGCCGGAGCCCCCGGGGTTCTTTGACCTGGCCACCGCCATGGCCTTCCACCACTTCCAAAGGAAAGGGGTGGCCTTGGCCGTGGTGGAGGCGGGGGTGGGGGGGGAGAAGGATGCCACCAACATTCTCCCCCGGGTGGCCCTCACCGTGCTCACCAACGTGGGAGAGGACCACCTGGAGGCCTTGGGGGGGAGCCTCGAGGCCGTGGCCCGGGAGAAGGCGGGCGCCTTCCGGGAAGGGGCGCCGGTGATCACGGGGGCCAGGGGGGAAGGCCTAAGGGTGGTCCAGGAGGTGGCCCGGGCCAGGGGAAGCCCCCTTTACCTCCTGGACCCGGAGGACCCCCTCTTTGCCCTTCCCGCCCCGCCCGCCTTGAAGGGGGCTTTCCAGGAGGAAAACGCCCGTTTGGCGGCAGCAGCCCTAAGGCTTTTGGCCTTTCCCGAGGAAGCCATCGCTCAAGCCCTTCGGGAGGCCAGGCATCCAGGCCGTTTGGAGCGCTTCTTGGTGGAGGGGGTGGAGGTCTTTTTGGACGGGGCCCATAACCCTCCGGCGGCCTTGGCCCTAAGCCGGGAGTTTCCCGCCTACCACTTGGTCTTCGGTGCCTTTCCCCGGAAGGACGTGCAGGGGGTCTTGGCCCACCTCCTTCCCCAGGCCAAAAGCGTCCGCTACACCCGGGCCGGGGAAGGGGCCTTGGGGCGGGAGCTGGGGGAGCCCTTCTTTGAGGACCCGGGGGAGGCTTTGGCCCAGGCCCTGGGAAGGGCCAGGGAGGATGGTCTCCCCGTCTTGGCCACGGGCTCCCTTTACCTGGTGGGGGACCTGCGGGCCCGGCTACTCCCGGGCTTCGGCCAAAACCTTCCCTGAGGGGTCCGTGAACACCACCCGGCTCACCCTTTCCAGTTCCAAGAGCACGTAGGGGCTGGTGAGGGCCTGGGTGACGATGGCCCCGGGCCTGGGGCTTTGTAGGCTTAGGACCACCCGGGCGGTGCCGGCGGCATAGGTGACCCCCACCACCTCGAGGCCATACCCCCCGGTGGGCTTAAGCCCCCAGAAGAAGGCGGCCACGCTTTTGCTGCGGAAGTCCACGCTGGGGGCGGGAGGGCGGGGGATGCGGTTGCCCACCACCAGGTTCCAGACCTCGGCAAAGCGGGTGGGGTTGTTGGCCAGGAAGGCCCTGGGCTCGGTTTCCTGGTAGGCGGCGTTGACGCCGCGGTCCAGGATGCGGTAGGCGGGTGGGGGCGGGGTCACCACCTCCACTTTAAGCCCGTACTGCACCTGCAGGGCCCCGATCCGGTAACCGTCGGGGACGGGATCAAAGGCCAGGGGCCTTAAGACTGGCTCGGAAAGCTCAAAGACCACCACCTGCCTTCCCCCCCGGCGGGCCAGGACCTCCCGCAGGAGGACTTGGGTTTCCGCTCCGGTGAAGGCGTAGAGGTCCGGGGTCTTGTAGCTGGCGGGTTGGACCAGGGTACGCCGTTCCCCTTCCCTAAGGCTTCCCGTAAGCCGCACCCAGCCGACCCCGTCGTAAAGCCAGCTGGAGCGCAAGGGGGCATAGGCCCGCACCTCGAGAAGGCTTCCCTGAACCCCCCGCACCGCCTCCGCCAGGGGCCTTAGGGCAGGGCCCACCTCCCTGAGGACCGGGCTTCCATTCACCCAAAGGGCTCCAGGGACCGCCCAGAGGCTTTCCCCTTGGGCCTTTTCTAGGCGCAGGACCTGGGTACCGAGCTTGACCTCCCGCGGCTCCCCATAGAAGTAGCTCCAACGCTCCGTGGCCTCGGGGAAAAGGAGTTGGGCCTCGGCCACCCGGTAACCCGTGCCTTCCAAAAGCTCGCAGGCGCTCAAGGCCACGAGGAGGGGAAGGAGCAAGAGGAAAACAGGCCCTTTTCTCATGGCTCCATGATACCTTTGGGCACCCGGCTCCCCCTTAAGGCGGCCTTAAGCCTCTAGCGGCTCCTGGGGTCCAGGGCGTCCCTCAGGCCGTCCCCAAGGAGGTTGAAGGCCAAGACGGTCAGCATGATGAAAAGGCCGGGAAAGATCATGGTCCAAGGGGCGTTCATGGCGTAGCCCCCCTTGAAGCTATCCGCGATCATGGCCCCCCACTCGGGGGCAGGGGGCTGGGCCCCAAGGCCCAGGAAGCCCAAGGCGGCGGCCTCGAGGGTGGCGGTGCCGATGGACAAGGTGGCCTGGACCACCAGGGGGGCTAGGGTTCCGGGAAGGATATGCCGGAAAAGGATCCGTCCGTTGCCTGCTCCCAGGGCTATGGCCGCCTGGACGAAGTCCTGCTCCCTTAAGGAGAGGACCATGGAACGGGCCAGGCGGATGTAGACGGGCACCTGCACGATGCCGATGGCCAGCATGGCGTTTTGTAGACTGGGTCCTGACACGGCCACGATGGCGATAGCTAACAGCGTTCCGGGAAAGGCCAGGAGGATATCCGCTAACCAACCTACGAAGAGCTCGGTTCTTCCCCGGTAAAACCCTGCCAAAAGTCCCAGGAGGGTTCCCAGAAAGAGGCCAATGCTGACGGAGATCACCCCCACTTGCAAGGAGATGCGGCTGCCGTGGAGGACCCGGGTGAAGACATCCCGGCCCAGGTGGTCGGTGCCGAAGGGGTGTTCCCAGGAAGGGGGCGAAAGGCGGTTCAGGTAGTTCCGGTCGGTGGTGGGGTCGTAAGGTTTCAAGAGAGGGATGAGCAGGGCCAGCAACACCAAGAATAGGGTCAGGGCCAGGCCCACCTTGCCGGAGGGGGACTTCAAGAAACGCCTGAAGGCTTGGCGAGAAGGGGTTTCCATGGGCTCACCTGTACTGGATGCGGGGGTCCAAAAGGGCATAGGAGAGGTCCACCAGGAGGTTGACCAAGACAAACACCGTGGCCACCACCAGTACCCCCGCCTGGACCACGGGGTAGTCGCGGTTGAGGATGCCTTCGTAGATATAGGAGCCAATACCCGGCCAGGAGAAGATGGTTTCCGTGAGGATGGCCCCGCCTAGTAGGGTGCCAAACTGCAGGCCGATGATGGTCACTACGGGTAAAAGGGCGTTCTTAAGGGCGTGCTTCAGGATCACTTGGCGTTCGGCCAAACCCTTAGCCCGGGCGGTGCGGACATAGTCTTGGGAGAGGACCTCCAGCATGGCGCTGCGGGTGATGCGGGTGAGGATGGCCAGGGGGATGGTGCCCAGGGTGAGGGCGGGGAGGATGAGGTGGCGAAGGGCGTCCCCAAGCACTTCCAGCCGTAGGGTTAGGAGGCCATCCAGGAGCAAAAAGCCCGTGATGGGGCGGAAATCAATGCCCAAATCCGTGGAAAGCCTTCCGCCCGTGGGCAGCCAGTGAAGGTTGACCGCAAAGAGGTAGACCAAGAGGAGGCCGAGCCAAAAGACGGGCATGGACACGCCCACCAAGGAAAGGCTCATGGAAAGGGTGTCTAAAAGGCTATTCTTCCGCACTGCCGCCAGGATGCCCACGGGAATGCCCAGGACCACCGCCACCAAGGTGGCGGCCAAGGCCAGCTCAAAGGTGGCGGGCCAGCGCCTTTTCAGCTCCTCGGCCACGGGGATGGTGGAAACGGCACTGGTGCCCAGGTCCCCGGTGAGGACGTTCCGGACAAAGGTTAGGTACTGCACGTAGAGGGGCCGGTTCAGCCCCAGTTTCTCCCGGAGGGCCTCCAGCTGCTCCGGTGTGCCCCTTTCCCCTAGGATAGCCTGGGCCGGATCCCCGGGGATGAGCTGCAAGAACAAAAAGACCAAGAGGGTGATCCCGAAAAGGACCGGGATCAAGCCAATGAGCCTCCGCAAAACATAGCTCCACATTTTTCCGCCTCAAAAATCCCGGACCCCCCGCAGGGGGTCCGGGGTCCAAGGGCCTAGCGCTTCTCTATGGTTTCAAAGGACTCGGAGCCCAAGGGGCTAGGCACCCAGCCGGAGATGTTCTTGCGCTTGGCCAAGAGGGGCTGGGAGTGGACTATGGGGATGCGCAGGGCCAGGTTGAAGGTGAGTTCGTCCGCCTGCTGGTAGAGGCGCTTGCGCTCCTCGAGGTTGGGGGTGGTGGCGGCCTTGGTGAGGATGTCGCCAAGCTCCTTCACGCAAAGCGGCTTGCCTGCGCTGTCAAACAGGTCGGCGATGGGGCAGGCGAAATGGGGGTCGTAGAAGTTCTGGGGGTCGCCGTAGTCCCCGGTCCAGCCCAGCATATAGGCCTGGAAGCCGGGTGCCTTCTTGCGGTCCGCCAAGTAGCTGGCCCAGTCCTTGGTCTGAAGCTTAACCCGGATGCCAAGGGCGGAAAGATCCGCAGCCATGGCCTCAGCGATCTCCTTGGGGGTGGGGAAGTAGGGCCGGGAAACGGGCATGTACCAAAGCTCCAGATCAAACCCGTTGGGATACCCGGCCTCCGCCAGGAGCGCCTTGGCCTTCTGGGGGTTGAACTCGTAGTCGGTGACCTTGGGGGATTGGAAGGCCTTCATGGAGGGCGGGGTGAAGTGGCCATCGGTGACACCCAGCTTGCCCCAGAAGGCCTGGACGATGGCCTTCTTGTTGATGGCCATGGCGACGGCTTGGCGCACGCGGATGTCGGAGAAGGGTTTGTGGGAGGGGTTCAGGGCCAGGTAGCCCACGTTGAAGGAGGGGCGGAAGACGGCGTCCAGGTTGCGGTCGGCCTCTATGTCCTTGAGGTTGGCAGGGGGAATGTCGGTGGTGAAGTCAATGGTGCCGGCCTTTAGGGCGGCCAAGCGGGCAGCGGGGTCCTTGATCACCCGGAAGACCACCCGGTCCACCTTGGGGAAGCCCTTCTTCCAGTAGGTGGGGTTTCTTTCCAGGACCACCTGCTCCCCGGGCCGCCACTCCACCAGGCGGAAGGGCCCCGTGCCCACCGCGCTTCCCGTGGGAGAGCCGTATTTGGCCCCATCCTTCTTGATGGCCGCGGGGCTGGCGATGCCAAAATAGCCCGAACCGATGGCGGCGGGGAAGGCAGGGAAGGGTTGGTTAAGCACGAAGCGGATGGTGTACTTGTCCACCACCTGGATCTCCTTCAGAATAGATCCCCCTTCCCCTTTGAAGCCGCCGAAGAGCTCCGGCCAGATCTCGTAACGGGCGGCGGCGTCAATGCGGGTGGGGTTCTTGGGGTCCCACCAGCGCTCGATGTTGAACTTCACCGCTTCCGCGTCCAGCTCGGTGCCATCTTGGAACTTGACGCCCTGGCGCAAGCGGAAGGTCCAGACCTTGCCGTCTTGGGAGCTAAACCAGCTGGTGGCTAGGCCAGCGGTGACCTCGGTGGAGCCGGGCTTAAAGTCCACCAGGGTGTCGTAGATCTGGCGTTGCACGTAGATGGAGATGCCGTCGGTGATGTTGCCCGGCTCGAGGCTCACCGGCTCCCCGTTGGACCCAAAAACCAAGGTCTTCTGGGCGAACCCCAAGCCCAAAGCTGCCATTAGGCCAAGTAGAAGTTTCCTCTTCATACCGCTCCTTTCCGGGGTCTTCCCCTTTGGTCCGGACCAAGTATAAAGCGCTCCCATAAGGGAGCGCAAGCCCGGGTATAAGGCCAGGGGTACGCCCTAGCCCTCCCCCAGGTAGGCCTTCTGCACCTCGGGGTTCTGGGCCAGGTCGCGGGCCGGGCCTTCCAGGGTGATCTCCCCGGTGGCCAAAACGTAGCCCCGGTGGGCGATCTGCAGGGCCAGGCGGGCATTTTGCTCCACCAGCAAGATGGTGCGCCCTTCCCGGTTGAGCCTCTGGATGATCTCAAAGATGAAGTCCACCAGCACCGGGGCCAGGCCCATGGAGGGTTCATCCATGAGGAGGATCCGGGGGTTTTGCATCAGGGCCCGGCCGATGGCCAGCATCTGCTGTTCCCCCCCGGAGAGGGTCCCGCCCTTCTGGTGGCGCCTTTCGTAAAGCCGGGGAAAGAGGGCGAACACCTCCTCCTTGCGCTTTTGCACCACCTTGCGGTCCCCTTCCAGATAGGCCCCGATCTCCAGGTTCTCCTCCACGGTGAGCCGGGGGAAGATCCGGCGGCCTTCGGGCACGTGCCCCACGCCCAGGGCCACGATTTGGTGGGCGGGGAGGCGGTGGATGGGTCTCCCCTGGAAGAGGACCTCCCCCTGTCGGGGTTTGACCAGGCCGCTGATGGTGCGCAAGGTGGTGCTCTTGCCGGCCCCGTTGGAGCCGATGAGGGTGACGATCTCTCCCTCCTCCACCCTTAGGGAAATCCCCTTAAGGGCATGGATGTGACCGTAATAGGTATGGACGTTCTTCAGCTCCAGGAGGCTCATGCGGCACCTCCCGCCGCACCCTTCCCCAGGTACGCTTCAATAACCCTGGGGTTTTGCCGCACCTCTTCAGGGGTACCTTCGGCGATTTTGGCGCCGTACTCCAAGACGGCGATGCGATCCGAGATGCGCATGACCAGGCGCATGTCGTGCTCAATGAGGACGATGGTGATGCCAAGCTCCTCCCTAAGGCGCCCGATGAAGGCCTGGAGCTCCTCGGTTTCCCGGGGGTTCATGCCGGCTGCGGGCTCGTCTAAAAGTAAAAGCCTGGGCCTAAGGGCCAGGGCCCGGGCGATCTCCAGCTTGCGTTGTTCCCCATAGGGCAGGTTCTTGGCCAGCTCGTCCTTGCGATGGGAAAGCCCCACGTACTCCAAAAGCCTTTTGGCCTCCTCCTCGGCCCGTCTCTCCTCCCGACGGGCCAGGGGGGTACGGAAAAGGGCGTGGAAGTAGGGCACGCGGATGTGGATGTGCATGCCCACCAGGAGGTTTTCCAGCACGGTCATGGCCCCGAAGAGGCGGATGTTTTGGAAGGTGCGCCCCACCCCTTCCTTGGCGATGCGATCCGGGGGCAGGCCGGTCACATCCTTGCCAAAGAGGAGGATCTTTCCCTCATCGGGAGGGTAGATGCCGGTGAGGAGGTTGAAGAAGGTGGTCTTGCCCGCCCCGTTAGGGCCGATGACGGAGAAGATCTCCCCTTGGTTTACGGAAAGGCTCACGTTGTTCACCGCCACCAGGCCGCCGAAGCGCTTGGTGGCCTGGGTGACCTCGAGGGCCTTCATGCTTCCTCCATCTCCGCCTTGTGGCGCCTCTCAGGGATTAGGCCTTCGGGCCGGAAGATCATCATCAGCACCAGGATAAGGCCGAAGACCAGCCTCTCGTACTTGGCGGGGTCCACCTGGCTCGGGATCTGGGGGAGGCTGGTGCGCACGAACTCGCTAAAGGTTTTGAGCACGTCCAGGTTGAGGATGGTGAGGGCTGCGGCCCCTAGGATGGCCCCGGGGATGGAGCCCATGCCGCCCAGGATCACCATGCCCAGGATGGTGATGGAGGCCAGGAGGGTGAAGGACTCGGGGGAGACGAAGGTGCGCTGGGCGGCGAAGATCACCCCCATGACCCCGGAGAAGGCGGCCCCGGTCATGAAGGCCAAAAGCTTGGTGGGGAGGAGGGGAATGCCCATGGAGCGGGCGGCCACCTCGTCCTCGCGGATGGCCACCCAGGCCCGGCCAAAGCGGGAGTTGGCCAGGTTCACATTGGCCAGCACCACCAGGCCGATCATGAGGAGTACCAGGAGGTAGAAGAAGAGCTGGTAATCGGTGGCCTGGTCCAGCCGTACCCCCAAGCCTCCCATCAGCTCCCGGAACCAGTCGATGGGGGGGCGTTGCACGGGGGTAATGCCCTGGGGTCCGTTGGTGAAGTTGATGGGGTGGTCCAGGTTGTTGGCCAGGATCCGGACCACCTCCCCTAGGCCCAGGGTCACGATGGCCAGGTAGTCCCCACGGAGCCTAAGGGCGGGAAGGCCGATGAAAAGACCGGTCAAGGCGGTGGTGACCACGGCGATTCCCATGAAGAGGTACATGTACTCCCCAGGGAGGGGGAAGCTGCCCTGCATGAAGTTCTTGGCCTGCTCGCTGCCGAAGATGGCCCAGGTGTAGGCCCCTACCGCGAAGAAGGCGGCATAGCCCAGGTCCAGAAGCCCCGCCATCCCCACCACCACATTGAGCCCCAAGGCCATGGCGGCGTAGATGCCGATCTGGATGCCCAGCTCAAAGATGAAGGTGTTGGCGAAACCGGCCATGGGCACGCTGAGGAGGAGGATGGCCAGGCCCAACAGGGCCCGGATCCAGCCCGGGATGCGGGGCAGGGTGGTGAGGGCCACCAGGATCCCCACCAGGCCGATGAGGCCCAGGGTGTTCCCCGAGCGCACCAGGCCCAGGGTAAAGCCCAGGGTGAGGAGGGCCAGGTTCAGGGTGCGCCCGTTGGGGGAAAGCCTAAGGAAGGCGGTGGCTCCCAGGGCCAGGAGGCCGAAGAGGTTGCTGAGGGCCCCCGGGGCCAGGAAGACCAAGCCCAGGTAGGCCAGGCTGAGGAGTAGGGCAAGGGCGTTCATACTTTCTCCCTAACCACCTGTCCCAAGAGGCCTTGGGGCCTAACCAGGAGGATGAAGATGAGGATGAGGAAGGCCACCACGTCCTTGTACTCCGTGCCGAAGTTACCGCTCGTCAGGATGGGAAGGTAGGTGCCGAAGAAGTTTTCCAGCTGGCCCAGGACCAGCCCGCCCAGCATGGCCCCGGGGATGTTGCCAATACCCCCTAAGACCGCCGCGGTGAAGGCCTTGATGCCGGGAAGGAAGCCCACGTAAGGGGTGATGGTGGTGTACTGGAGGGCGAAGAGCACCCCCGCCACGCCCCCCAAGGAACCCCCGATCAGGAAGGTGCGGGAGATGATGCGGTCGGGGTCTATGCCCATGAGGCTTGCGGTCTGGAGGTCCTGGGCCACGGCGCGGATGGCCACCCCAAGCTTGGTGCGGTTCACCAGGTAGGTGAGGCCCAAGAGCATAAGGATGGACACCCCCATGAGGATGAAGGACTTGCTCTGGGCGAAGATGGCCCCGCCGAAAAGCTCGATGGACCCCTCCAGGTCCTCCACGGTGCGCATGCGGAGAAAGAACTCGTTGTGCCAAAGGCCCTCCACGAGGCGCACCAGGTCCTGGAGGATGAAGGAAACCCCGATGGCGGTGATGAGGGGCACCAGGCGGTTGGTGGTACCCCGGGCCCGTAAGGGCCGGTAAGCGAAGCGTTCCACCAGGATGGCGGTAATCCCCGCCACCACCCCGCCCAGGACCAAGGCTATGAAGAGAAGTAGGAAACCGTTGCCCACATGGGGCGCCAGGTAGCGGAAGACCTCCACCCCCACCACCGCCCCGATCATGAAGATCTCGGAGTGGGCGAAGTTGATGAGCTCCAAGACGCCGTAGACCATGGTGTACCCCAGGGCCACCATGGCGTAGACGAAGCCCAGGATGAACCCGTCAAAGATCACCTGGGGCAGTAGGGCTAGGATTTGCTCCAGCAAGGTGCCTCCTTTCTCCGGGCCAAGGGGGTGGCCTTAAGGCCACCCCCTTGGGTTGGAGTCCCCGTCTACCTGGCGCCTGGGGCAGCCATCTCAATGACCCGGATCAGCTTGTTGTCCGCCCAGTTGCCGGTGGAGGCCACCTGCATCACGAAGTACTTGGCCTTTTTGTTGTCGCCCTTGTCGTCAAACTCAATGGTGCCGGTGAGGCCTTCCATCTTCACCTGGCGTACCGCTTGGGCCACCTGCTCCCGGGTGGGCTTCTTATTGCCTGCCGCCTTGATGGCAGCCTCCAGGGCGGCGAGGAGCACGTTGGCGGAGTCGTAGGCGTAGATGCCGAAGCCCTCCAGGTCCTTGCCGTACTTCTGCTTAAAGCGCTGGGCCACCGCCTTGGCCTTGGGGAAGGCGGAAACGGGGCCGGCCACCGTGGTGTAGAAGGTACCGGCGGCGTTCTCCTTGCCCGCCAGGCGTACGAACTCGCTGGAGTCAAGCCCGTCCCCGCCCATGACCCGGGTCTTGACGCCCCGCTCCCGGAGCTGCTTCACGAAGGGCCCGATCTGGCTGTAGATGCCCCCGAAGTAGATGAGCTCGGGCACGGGCCGGGCCCCGCGGATCTGGTTGATGATGGGCACGAAGTTGGAGGTTTCCTCGGTGCCCACGAAGGCCACGGCCTTGCCGCCCAGGGCCTCGAGGCGCTTCTTGAACTCCTCCGCCAGGCCCTGGCCGTAGGCGGTTTTGTCGTGGATGACGAAGACGTTCTTTACCTTCAGGTTGTTGAAGGCGTACTCGGCGCCCACCGGACCCTGGACGTCGTCACGCCCACAGATACGGTTCACGTTGGGGAGCTTGCGGTCCGTGACCCGGGGGTTGGTGTTGGCGGGGGAGACCATGACCAGGTTCACCCGGGCGTAGACCTCACTGGAGGGGATGGCCACGCCGGAGTTCAGGTGGCCCACCACGCCCAGGATGTCGGGGTCGTTGATGATGCGGTTGGCGTTGGCCACGCCCACGTCGGGGTTGGCCTGGTCGTCGTAGGGGACCAGGACCAGGTCAAAGCCTAGGGCCTTGAACTTGGCCTTGGCCTCCTCGATGGCCAGCTCCGCCCCCAGCTTGATCTGTTCCCCCAAGGCGGCCTGGGGGCCGGAGAGGGGAGACTGGGTGGCGATCTTGATGACGTTGGCCTGGCCTAGGGCCATGCCCAAGGCGGCCACACCTGCTACCAGCAAGCCGATTTTCCTCATACGCACCTCCTTAAGAGCACGCGCTCACGTTGCGGCCCCATTCTAAGGGGGGGGTACCGGTTCTTGTCAATGCCCCCTCGTAAGTTTATGCCTGACCCATGGGTCAGCCCCCCCTCCGGAAGGAGGAGGGGCCCAATACCCACCCTTAGTACGTGGCCAGGTACTGGTCCAGCTCCCACTGGTGGACCGTGACCCGGTAGTCGTCCCACTCCATCTGCTTGGCCTGGAGGAAGTGGGTATAGACATGCTCGCCCAAGGCCTCGCGGATCACGGGGTCTTTCCTCAGGGCCTCGAGGGCCTCCCTTAGGGTTCCGGGAAGCTCGCGGATCTTGTGCTTGCGCCTTTCCCGCACGCTCATCTGGTAGATGTTGCGCTGGATGGGGGGTGGGGGGAGGAGCTTGCGCTCCATCCCGTCTATGGCGGCAGCGGCCATGACCGCCAGGGCCAGGTAGGGGTTGGCGGAGGGGTCGGGCATCCTTAGCTCCGCCCGGGTACCCACGCCCCGGCGGGCGGGGACACGGATCATGGCCGAGCGGTTGGCTGCCGACCAGGCGATGTTGGTGGGGGCCTCGTACCCCGGGGTGAGGCGCTTGTAGGAGTTCACCAGGGGGTTGGTGATGGCCACCATGCCCTCGGCGTGCTCCAGGAGCCCGGCGATGAAGTGGAGGGCGGTCTTAGAGAGCTGGTACTCGGCCTTGGGGTCGTAGAAGGCGTTTTCCCCGTTCTTGAAGAGGGAGAGGTGGGTGTGCATGCCGCTGCCGTTGATGCCCCGGATGGGCTTGGGCAGGAAGGTGGCGTGGAGGCCGTGGTTCAGGGCCACCCGCTTCACCACCCACTTGAAGGTGGCGATGTTGTCGGCGGTGGTGAGGGCCTCCGCGTACTTGAAGTCAATCTCGTGCTGGCCCGGGGCCACCTCGTGGTGGGAGGCCTCAATCTCAAAGCCCATGGCCACCAATACGTTCACCATGTCCCGCCGGGCTTCCTCGCCCTTGTCAATGGGGGCCAGGTCAAAGTAGCCCGCCCGGTCGTGGGTTTCCACCGTGGGCAGGCCGTCGGGCGTGCGCAGGAAGAGGAAGAATTCCGGTTCGGGGCCCGCATACATGTTGTCAAAGCCTAGCTTTTGCAGCCGTTCCACCTGGCGCTTCAACACGTACCGGGGGTCCCCCTCAAAGGGGCGGCCATCGGGGTAGGCCACGTCGCAGATGAGCCGGGCCACCCGGCCCCGTCCGGGGTCTTCCAGGGCCTCGGGCAGGATGACGAAGGTGTTGTAGTCGGGCTTGAGGAGCATGTCCGATTCCTCAATCCGGGTGAAGCCCTCAATGGAGGAGCCGTCAAACATGATCTCCCCGTCCAGGGCCTTCTCAAACTGGGACTCGGGGACCTCCACGTTCTTGACCACCCCCAGGATGTCGGTGATCTGGAGCCTCAGGAACCTCACCTTCTCCGCCTTGAGCGCCTTGAGGATTTCTGCTTTGGTGTACGCCATTTTTGCCTCCTTGACCTGCCGAGGCCGGGCTTAATCCACTTACCCCCAGCAGATTGTGCAAAGTGTACAGCCATCTTGTGCATGTTGTCAAGGGTTATTGTGTCACCCCGAAAGTCTGTGGGGGCCTTGGCTCCTTGACCGTCCCCTGACCGGGCTTTGGGTAGACTAAGGCCTGGAGGTCGGGTATGTATAAACGGCGTGAAGTATTGAAGGCGGGAGCGGCTTTAGGCTTGGCGGGCCTAGGCTTGGGGCGGGCCCAGGGGGGGTTTACCCTCACCCTGGTGCACACCAACGACACCCATGCCCACCTGGAGCCCATGGAGCTCACCCTTTCCGGGAAGAAAGTGCGGGTAGGGGGTGTGGCCCAGCGGATCGCCTTCTTTGACCGCCTTAGGGCCAGCCGGAAGAACCTCCTTTTCCTGGATGCGGGGGATGTCTTCCAGGGTACCCTCTATTTCAACCAGTACCGGGGCCTGGCGGACCGCTATTTCATGCACCGGGCCCTATACCGGGTCATGGCCCTGGGCAACCACGAGTTTGACCTGGGGCCTGGCCCCTTGGCGGAGTTTTTGAAGGGGGCCCGGTTCAAGGTGGTCTCCGCCAACGTAGGGGTAGAGCGGGAGCCTAAGCTGAAGGGCCTTTTTGCCCCTTATGCCGTGGTGGTGGTGGGGGGGGAAAAGGTAGGGGTGATCGGCCTCACCACCCCGGATACCCGGGAAATCGCCAACCCCGGACCCACTGTGGACTTCCTGGACCCCTATGAGTCCGCCCAGAAGGCGGTGTACGAGCTTTTGCAAAAGGGAGTTAACAAGATCGTGGTCCTTTCCCACCTGGGTTACGGGGAGGACTTGAAGCTGGCCCGGAGGCTTGTGGGGGTCCAGGTGATCGTGGGCGGACACTCCCACACCCTCTTGGGCAGCTTCCCCCACAAGGAACTGGCCCCGGCGGGGCCCTACCCCACGGTGGTGAAGAACCCCGAGGGCAAGGATGTCCTGGTGGTCCAGGCCTGGGAGTGGGGCAAGGTGGTGGGTGTCCTGGAGGTGACCTTTGACGCCAAGGGGGAGGTGGTGGCCTACAAGGGCGAACCCTTCCTCATGACCCCCGAGGTGGCCCCCGAGGACTTCTTCGCTAAAGAAGCCCTCCTGGCTTATGCCCAGCCGGTCTTGGCCCTGATGGGGCAGGTGGTCGCCCAGGCCAAGGTGGACCTCATCGGGGAAAGGGCCATCGTGCGCAGGCGGGAGAGCAACCTGGGGAACCTGATCGCCGACGGCATGGTGTGGAAGACGCGGAATGCGGGGGTGCGGATCGCCCTGCAAAACGGCGGGGGGATCCGGGCTTCCATTCCCAAGGGTCCCATCACCGTGGGAAAGGTCTACGAGGTCCTGCCCTTCGGCAATACCCTGGTGGTGATGGACCTAAAGGGCAAGGAGATCAAGGCGGCGTTGGAGAACGGGGTTTCCCAGTGGGAGCAGACGGCGGGCCGCTTCCTCCAGGTTTCCGGCCTGCGCTATGCCTTTGACCTCTCCCGCCCCGTGGGGGACCGGGTGGTGCGGGTGGAGGTGAGGGCCGAGACCGGTTACGTGCCCCTGGACCTCGAGGCCACCTACCGGGTGGTGGTGAATAGCTTCATCGCGGCAGGGGGCGACGGCTTCACCGTGCTCAAGGAGGCTCAGGGCTACCGGGTGGATACCGGTTTCAGCGATGCGGAAAGCTTCATGGACTATCTGAAGGAACGCAAGGAAGTGGAGGCGGGCCTCGAGGGCCGGATTGAGGTGCTGAACGAGCCCAAAGGGGAAAGGCCCGCCTACTGGGCCTTCCAGGTTCCCAGGGGGATGCCCGTCTAGTCCTTGATAAAGATCAGGGCCCTGGAAGCTCCTCCAGGGCCCTCAGTTTAAGGATGGGCTAGACGGTTACCAGGAGCTGCACCGGGTCCCCCACCCGCACCACACCTCCCTCCAGGACCCGGGCGTATA
The DNA here is from genome assembly GCF_022760855.1 of Thermus albus. Taxonomy (NCBI): domain Bacteria; kingdom Thermotogati; phylum Deinococcota; class Deinococci; order Thermales; family Thermaceae; genus Thermus; species Thermus albus. The sequence continues at coordinate 15,239 of NZ_JAKTNR010000012.1, read as the reverse complement.
GCCCCCGTCCCCCATAGAGGAGCTTGGGAAGCCTTAAGTCAAACTGGGAAAGGCTGGAGCAAACCGTGCACACGTAGGAGAACGCCAAAAGGGCCTCCCCCACCCTCAGCCGGGCACCTGGGGGAAGGGCATGGGGGTCAAGGTCCAGGAGGAGGTTCTCCCCTAAGGCCCCAAAGGGGAGCTCAATCCCCGCTTCCCTAGCCCTCTCGTAGGCGGGAAGCCCCGCCACCAATACCGCCCGCTCGGGGTCTTTGCCCGCGTGCCGGTCCCCTTTGGCGCCGAAACCGGCAAGGAGCTCCAAGCTTTCCACCTGGGGCTTGGGTAAACCCGAGCCCAGGCCCAGGTGAAGGGAGATAACCCGGTTCATTGCTTGCGCGTCTCTGGGGTGTAGTGGGCTTGGAGATAGGCCAGGATCTTTTCCGCAGCCTCAGCGGGAATAAACTTTTCCCCACCGTAGGTCTTCAGCATCTTGTCCATGGTGGGTTTCCAGTTGGCCAAGGGGGGCTGCATGGGGATGTAGGTCACGCTGTGGCAGATGGAGCAGTAGGCCATGACCAATTCCTTCCCCTCTCCATCAGCAAGCTCGGCAGTATACAAGGGTAGCGGGCCGATGTTTATGGTGGACCCCTCCCCAGCTGCCGCAGGTGCGGGTTGAAGGATGGTTCCCAGATCGCCTTGGGTCCATTGGCCCCGCACCACACCTGGGACCTCGGCCGCGACGAAGCCCAAACCTAAAAGCAGTACCAGCGCAACCAGTTTCTTCTTCATGACTTCCTCCTACTTGCTACTTGGCTGCCAACACCACCACTTCTTGGCGCTCGATCTTGTTCCAGAAATAGCCTCCAGGGTTCCACACAGGGGTATCGGGTTGGACGTTGCCCTTTTCATCCGTGGCCCGCACGGCAATGACGTATTTTCCGGGCTTGGTGGGGCGCCAGGTGTACTCGTAGGTGCGGAAGGAGTATTTGCCGTAATCGGGTCCCAGGAGGGCGGAGCGCCAGGTTTGGCCGTCGTCGGTGGAGACCTCCACCTTGACCACCTTTCCGTACCCGCTGAAGGCTACGCCCCTTATCTTCACCGGCATCCCCACCACCAGGGGGCTGCTCCCATCGGGATCAATGATGAAGGAGCGCACCGGCATCCTGAAGCGGCCGATGGGAACAAACTTCACCTTTCCGGCCGCCACGTCCTCAGGGGTGGTGGAGCCGTTGGGGGTGTCGGGTACCTTGTAGGCCGTGGCCATCCAGAAGTTTTTGTCCTCCTCGGTAAGGGCCCGGATCCAGGTGAGGTGCTTGAGCCAGTAGGTGGCGGTTATACCCGGCACCACCAGGCGAACGGGGAAGCCGTTCAACATGGGCAGGGGTTCCCCGTTCATGAGGTAGGCCACGATGGCTTCCTCAATCAGGGGGTCGTTCACGTCCAAGGACTTCATGAAACGGTGTGACCCCAGGTTCTCCGGTCCCTTGCCTCGTTCAAGGCCTTCAAACTGGATCTGGACGGTTCCGGGCTTTACCCCCGCGGCCTCCAACAGGTCCTTTAGCCGTACCCCCGTCCAAAGGGCGTTGCCCATGGCCCCGTTACCCCATTGCCCACCAGGTACCCTGGGTTGGAGGCGGCTACGGGAGTTGCCGGAGCACTGGTTGACGGCGGCCAGCGAGACGGATCTGAATTTGGTCAGGAGATCTTCAAAGCTAAGCTCCAAGGGACGCTCGAAATTGCCTTCAAGCTTGAGACGCCATTGGGACAGATCAATCTCATTTGGGATTTCATCTAGGTGATAGCGAACATAGAACGCTTCGTTAGGCGTGAAAACGGTTCGGAAGTAGTGCCTTGGTGTTTCCAACTGCACGGGCCTGTCCGTAAGGCGCAGGAGGGGCAGCTTCTGGGGGTAGACGACATAGGGCAGGACCCCATTCCAGTAGGGGTTAGGGCCGGGCCCCGTGAAGGAGGGAAGGGGGGTTTCCGCCTGGGAAGACACCTGGGCCATGCTGGGACGAAGGGCCGCCAGAGCACCTCCTACGCCTAACATTGTGAGAAGCCGCCTGCGATTAATGGGCTTTTCCATTGTTACCCCCTTACTTAGGACAGGGAGTAGCCGCGATGGAATGATGTTTGTCCCTATCCTTCCTTGCATCCTAAGGGGAAACCATTCCCCGGTCAAGTGTGGGTATGCTCTAATCTGTCCCTTGGACAAGAGTTTGTAGGAAAGGCCCTCTATAGGGGTATACCAGGGTTATGCTAGGAGCTATGCTGAAGGGCGAGGGTCCAGGCCCCCTTCCCCCCCTTCTCCAACAATATGTGGAGCTAAGGGACCGGTACCCGGAGTACCTCCTCCTCTTCCAGGTGGGGGATTTCTACGAGTGCTTCGGAGAGGATGCCGAAAGGCTGGCCCGGGCCTTGGGCCTGGTCCTCACCCACAAGTCCAGCAAGGACTTCACCACCCCCATGGCGGGGATTCCCATCCGGGCCTTTGACGCCTATGCGGAAAGGCTTCTCAGGATGGGTTTCCGCTTGGCCGTGGCCGACCAGGTGGAGCCCGCGGAGGAGGCCGAGGGCCTGGTAAGGCGGGAGGTGACCCAGCTCCTCACCCCGGGCACCTTGGTGCAGGAGGCCCTTCTGCCTAAGGAGGCCAACTACCTGGCGGCCGTGGCCACGGGGGACGGGTTTGGGGTGGCCTTTTTGGACGTGTCCACGGGGGAGTTTAAGGGGACGCTCCTTAAGGGCAAAAGCGCCCTTTACGACGAGCTATTCCGCCACCGGCCTGCGGAGGTGCTTTTGGCGCCGGAGTTACGGGAGAACGGGGCGTTTGTGGAGGAGTTTCAGAAGCGTTTTCCGGTGATGCTCTCCCAGGCCCCCTTCGATCCCGTGGGCGAGGGGCCCTTGGCCCTGCGCCGGGTCCAGGGGGCGCTCCTTTGGTACGCCCGCTGGACGCAAGGGGAAGGGTTCTCCCCCAGGCCCTTTCGCCTCTATGACCCTGGGGCCTTCATGCGCCTTTCGGAGGCCACCTTAAGGGCCCTCGAGGTCTTTGAGCCCATCCGGGGGCAGGACACCCTTTTTGGCGTGTTGGACGAGACCCGCACCGCCTTTGGCCGCAGGCTTCTCCAAAGCTGGCTTCGCCACCCCCTGGTGGAGGAAGGGCCCATCCAGGCCCGCCTGGACCGGGTGGAGCGGTTCGTGGGGGAGGGGGCCTTGCGGGAGGGGGTGAGGCGGCTCCTCTTCCGCCTGGCGGACCTGGAGCGGCTTGCCACCCGGCTGGAGATGGGACGGGCAAGCCCCCGGGACCTGGGGTCTTTGCGGCGTAGCCTGGAAATACTTCCGGAGATCACCGCCCTTCTTGGGGAGGAGGTGGTCTTGCCGGACCTGACACCCCTTCTGGAGGAGCTCAAGGCCGCGTTGGTGGAGGATCCTCCCCTAAAGCTTTCCGAGGGGGGGCTTATCCGCGAGGGCTATGACCCCCACCTGGACGCCCTGCGCCGGGCCCAGCGGGAGGGGGTGGCCTATTTTCTGGAGCTGGAGGAGAGGGAGAAGGCGAGAACCGGTATTCCCACCCTTAAGGTGGGGTACAACGCCGTCTTCGGTTACTACCTGGAGGTGACCCGGCCCTATTACGAACGGGTTCCCCCCGAGTACAAGACCGTCCAGACCCTCAAGGACCGGCAACGCTACACCCTGCCGGAGATCAAGGAGCGGGAAAGGGAGCTTTACCGCCTCGAGGCCCAGATCCGCCGCCGGGAGGAGGAAGCCTTTCTGGAGCTTAGGGAAAAGGCCAAGGGGGAGGCCGAGGCCCTCAGGGAAGCGGCCCGGGTCCTGGCGGAGCTGGACGTCTACGCCGCCTTGGCGGAGGTGGCGGTGCGCCAAGGCTACACCCGGCCCCGTTTTGCGGAGCATCTTCGCATCCGGGGGGGGCGGCACCCGGTGGTGGAAAGGCGGACTAGCTTTGTCCCCAACGACCTGGAGATGGCCCACGAGCTGGTCCTGGTCACCGGGCCCAACATGGCGGGGAAGAGCACCTACCTGCGCCAAACGGCCCTCATCGCCCTTCTGGCCCAGATCGGCAGCTTTGTGCCCGCAGAGGAGGCCATCCTTCCCCTCTTTGACCGGATCCTCACCCGCATCGGGGCCTCCGACGACCTGGCGGGAGGCCGGAGCACCTTCATGGTGGAGATGGAGGAGGTGGCCTTAATCCTAAAGGAAGCTACGGAAAGCAGCCTGGTCCTCCTGGACGAGGTGGGGAGGGGGACGAGCTCCTTGGACGGGGTGGCCATCGCCACCGCCGTGGCCGAGGCCCTGCACGCAAGGCGCTGCTACACCCTTTTCGCCACCCATTACTTTGAGCTCACCGCCTTGCCCCTGCCCCGGCTTAAGAACCTGCACGTGGCCGCCAAGGAGGAGGAAGGGGGCTTGGTCTTTTACCACCAGGTCCTCCCTGGTCCCGCCTCCAAGAGCTACGGGGTGGAGGTGGCCCGCATGGCGGGGCTCCCTCGGGAGGTGGTGGAAAGGGCCAAGGCCCTCCTCCTGGTCATGGCTGCCCGGAGGGAGGGGGTGGCCGAGGCGGTGTTGGAAAGGCTTTTGGCCCTGGACCCCAATAGCCTCACCCCCCTCGAGGCCCTCCGCCTCCTCCACGAGCTAAAGGCCTTGGCCCTGGGCACCCCTTTGGATACCATGAAGGGGTGATCCGCATCCTTCCCGAGGAGCTCCGGGGGCTTCTGGCCTGGGGCGAGGTGGTCTTTTCCCTAAGGGATGCGGTGCGGGAGCTCTTGGAAAACGCCCTGGACGCGGGGGCCAGAAGGGTGCGGGTGGAGCTTTTTGGCGGAGGGGAAAGGATCGTGGTGGAGGATGACGGGGAGGGCATTCCCTTCGCCGAGCTTCCCTTGGCGGTGGAGCCCTTTGCCACCAGCAAGCTGGAAGACCCGGACCGGATAACCACCTTGGGCTTCCGCGGCCAGGCCCTCTATGCCCTCAGGCAAGGGGCCCTTCTCCGCATCCGTTCCCGGCCCCGCTACCAGGTGGGCGGGGGGTTGCTGGTGGCCAGGCGGGAGGGGGTGGAGCTTAAGGAGGCGCCGGCCCCTCCGGGGACCCGGGTGGAGGTGGTGGGGTTTTCGGGGAGGGGCTCGGAGCAGGAGGTGGGGGAGCTTTTAAGGCGCTACCTCCTTCACTATCCTTGGCTTTCCCTGGCCTTCTTCGCCGAGGGGGAGGCCCGGCTCCTCTTCCCCGGGGCGGGGCTTAAGGAAGCGGCCCGCCTGGCCTTTGGCCGGGTTTTGGCGGAAAGGCTTCTCCACTTGGAGGGAGAGGCTGGCAGCCTTCGTCTGGAAGGGCTTCTTTCTGGGCCCCAGGCCTCCCGCACCCGGCCCGACCTTCTCTTTCTTGCCATCAATGGCCGCCCCGTGGCCTGGCCCCAAAGGCTCCTAAAGGTGGTGCGCTGGGCCTACCGGGAGCTTTTGCCGGAGGGGCATTTCCCCGTGGGGGTTTTGAACCTCACCCTGCCCCTAGGGGCCTTCCGCCTGCGGTTGGATGCCCGGAAGGAGGAAGTGGAGGTTTCCCAGGAGGTGGAGGCCTTCTTGGAGGAAAGCCTGCGCCAGGCCTTCCAAAGCCAAAACCTGGCCCGAAGCCTTCCCGAGCCCAGGCCCCTTGTGCCCCTGAGTCCGCCCACGCCCTCAGGGCTTCCCAGGCTGCGCTACCTGGGGCAGTTTAGGGAGAGCTACCTCCTGGCGGAGGCGGGGGAGACCCTTTTTGTGGTGGACCAACACGCCGCCCACGAGCGGGTCATCTACGAGGAGTTCCAAAGGCGCCTAAAGGAGGAGGGTCTAGTGGAGCTTCCCTACCCGGTGCTGGTGGAACTTTCCCCCCTAGAGGAGGGCCTCCTTCCGGAAAGGGAGGAGGCCTTGGGGGGCCTCTTTGCCTTTGAGGCCTTCGGCCCGGGAAGGGTCCGGCTCCTTAAGGCCCCGGCCTTTCTTCACCCCTACCCTCTGTTGCTCCCCGAGGTCTTCAAGGAGGCCTTGAAGGGGGAAGGGAAAAGCCTTAAGGAACTCTTGGCCCGTCTGGCCTGTCTGCCCGCAGTCAAGGCAGGGCATCCTTTGGCTCAGGCCCAAGGCCAGGCCCTTCTAGACGCCCTTTTGGGGTGCGAAACCCCCTGGGTCTGCCCCCACGGCCGGCCCACCCTCCTAGCCCTGAAGGAGGAGGACCTCATCCGCCGCTTTGGCCGCCGTCAGGGGGCGAGGGCAGGAGAAGGATCCCGTCCTCGTCTGCTAGAAGAAAGCTTCCCGGGAAAACCGTGGCCCAAGGGAGGCTAAGGGGTGCATCCATCTCTCCCAGCCCCTCCTTGGCGCTTTTCCTGGGGGTGGCCGCCAGGGCCAGGATGCCCAGGGGCACCTCCCGGAGTTCCTCCACATCCCGCACCGCCCCGTGCACCACCACCCCGGCCCAGCCCCTTTGCCAGGCTAGCCGGGCCAGGTTGCCGCCCAAAAGGGCGGTTTTCAAGGAGCCTCCCCCATCCACCACCAGCACCTGGCCGGCTCCTTCCTCCTCCAACATCCTTCGCACCAAGGCGTTGTCCTGGAACACCTTGAGGGTGCGTACCCGTCCTTGGAAGCGGGCCTTTCCGCCAAAGCTCTTGAAGACCATGGGCAGGGTTTCCCCTTGAGGGTTGGCATCGGAAAGGTCCGTGGTCCGCCACGCCATAGGGATATAGTAACCCAAGTTGCTACCTACCCTTGTCCTAGCCGGGCAGGTCCTGAAAAATAGTGGCCACTATGCTGAGACAAGCGATAGTGGCCTTTTGCATCATAGATGATGCCCTCAAGGCCCTGGGACATAGGGACGATCCCCAAGCCAAGGTGCCCACCAGCGCCATCCTCTTTGGGGCCCCTGCACCCCAAATGAACCGCTTTGGGGCCCCTGCACCCCAAATGAACCGCACCCTGGCCATCCTGGCCTCCTTGGAACTTGGCGGCAAGCACGCCAAGGCCCTAGCCTTGGCCAAGGAGCTCCACCTTTTCAGCCACGTCCCCTCACCCAGTCGCTTCAACCGTCGCCTACACCGGGCAAAGCCCTATCTTCTCCCTCTCCTGCACCTGCTATCCCGGGCCTGGCAGAAGCTCCACACCGCCCAAAGCTATGCCCTGGATACCTTTCCCATCCCCGTCTGTGAGAACATCCGCGCTCCAAGGTCTCGCCTGGCCCCGGATGGGGTCTACCGGGGCTATATCCCCAGCAAAAGAACCTTCTTTCACGGCTACAAGCTTCACCTCTTGGTGGATGATGGGCGATTTATCTGCGAGGTGAACCTGAGCCCAGGGAGTTTCCATGACCTGACCTCTTTGGGGCCCCTACCCCAAATGAACCACCTTCTTGCTCCTGCCCCTGGACATCCATGAGGGAAAGGAACTCTACATGGACCGGGGGTACACCAGCTCCCTTTACGAGGACCTGCTCAAGGAGGCCCAAGGCCTCGTGCCCATGCCCATCCGCCAGGTCCGTAGCCGGCGGTATGTACCCCATCTGCAGTGCCTGGCCATCCTGGGGCGGAGGGTGGTGGAGACGGTGGGGAGCATGCTCCATCACCTCTTCCCTAGGCGCATCCATGCGGTTACGGCAGAAGGTTTCGTCCTGAAGGTACTCACCTTCGTCCTGGCCCACAACATCCGACTCATCGCAAATAAGATTGCCTAGGTGGCAACTTGGGTTATCATAGCAAACCTACGACAAAATGTGCCATGTGCCCATGCGGGGCACGTGGGGGGTCCATGTATCCCCGGTTTGAAAACCGGGGGATTATAGCCCCCCACACCCCCCTTTTCTCTAAAGGGCCAAAAAGTCAATGTGGGCCCTGGCCACTTAGCCCTTGACGGGAAGGAAGGTGGGTGCTAAGCTCAGGTTAGCCGTAAACGTTTACGATGATGCGAGATAGGAAGCTCACCATTAAGGAGTTAGCCAGGCTTGCAAACGTTTCCGTTGGTACGGTAAGCCGGGCCCTAAACGACCGTCCCGGGGTGAGGGCCGAAACCCGGGCCCGTATTTTGGAGCTGGCCCGGGCCCATAACTTCGTCCCCAACCTGGCGGCCCGGGAACTTGTGGGACAAAGCACCTTGGTAGGCCTCCTGGTGCCTCCCGGGGTACCCCGGTATACCCCTTACTTCAGCCTCCTCTTGGAGGCCCTGGGGGAGGAGTTATGGCGTCTGGGCCTTAGGGTTGCTGAGGTTCCGGGGGATTCACGGGGGCTGCCTTTGGGCCAGGCCCGGGGCTACATCCTTTTGGGAGCCCATGACCACGATCCCCGGCTAGAGGCTCTGCGTCAACAAGGGGTGCCCTTCGTGCTCATCGGGGTGCAGGAGGGGGTCTTCTGGGTGGCCCCCGACGACGTGGGGGGTGCCTACCAGGCCACCCGGCACCTCCTCGAGCTCGGGCACCGAGCGATCGCCCATGTCACCGGCTACCTGCACCACCAGGCGGGTCGGGAGCGCCTTCAGGGTTACAGGAAGGCCCTTGGGGAAGCGGGCATTCCCTTCCGTCCCGATCTGGTCCTGGACGGCAAGTTTCAGGCCTTGGCCGCCTACCGGGCTGTTAGGCAGGCTTGGGAGCGGGGGGTTCGGTTTACCGCGGTTTTCGCCGCATCCGACGAGATGGCCCAGGGAGCGTGGGCGGCCTTGGAGGACCTGGGTCTTGGGGTTCCCGCCCAAGTGAGCGTGGTGGGCTTTGACGATCTTCCTGAGGTGGGAGAGGGCCTTACCACTGTTCACCAGGACATCCCCATCTTGGCCCGGGAAGCGGTGGCCCTCCTTAAGGAGGCCATGGAGGGGAAAGAACCCTACGGAAAGCGCCTGCCGGTCTGGCTGGTGCCCCGGGGTTCCACGGCAAGGAGGGAGGTGGGATAAGAAGGGAAAAACATGGAGGCTTTCGGCGTAGGAGGCTGCTGAAAGAAGAAAGGAGGAACAACATGAAACGCTGGTTGCTGTTGGCCCTAACCGCGCTGGGTTTGGCGATGGCCCAGACCCAGGTGCGGATATCCGGCTGGGGCGGCCCGGATACAGCGGTGGTGTCCGGTCTCTTAAAGGAGGTGGTCCAGCGCCAGCTGGACCGGGAGAACATCCGGGTGGTTTACGAACCCATTGAGGGAGATTACACCCAGTGGCTTTTTAACGCCCTTTCGGCAGGCACGGCTCCCGATCTCTTCTATGTGGACATCTTCTGGGCGGAAAGCCTCTTTGCCACAGGGCGCGTGGCGCCCCTGGACGCCTACTTCAGCCGAGAAGAGGTCCAAGCCTTTTTGCCCAACCTGGTCCAGGCCTTTACGTACAGGGGCCGGCTTTACGGGATACCCAAGGACTTTAACACCCTGGCCCTCATCTACAACAAGGACCTCTTTGACGAGGCCCAGGTGCCCTATCCCCACCAGCAGGACACCTGGGATTCCTTGGAAGGCAAGCTGCGCCAAGTGCAGACCAGGCTCAAGGACGTGGCGGGGCTTTGCCTGGTGGCGGACTTCGCCCGTTTCGGGGCCTTCGCCTTTGCGACCGGATGGAAGCCCTTTGACGCCCAGGGGCATACGGTCTTGGACCAAAACTTCCGCCGGGCTTTTGAGTGGTACACCGGGTTGGTGCGTCGGGGAGCGGCCCGGTTCGCCCAAGATCTAGGGGAGGGCTGGACGGGTGGGTGCTTTGGTGGGGAGAAGGCGGCGGTGGCCATCGAGGGAGCCTGGATTGCCGGTTTCCTCCGGGATAAAGCCCCCAACCTGCGCTACGGCACCACCTTCCTGCCCTTGGACCCCATGACCAAAAGGCGCGGCAACTTTGTGTTCACGGTATCCTGGAGCCTAAACGCCGCCAGCAAGAACAAGGAGGCCGCTGCCAGAGTCCTTAAGGCCCTAACCTCGCCCCAGGCCCAGCAGTGGGTTTTGGAACGGGGGCTGGCTATCCCCAGCCGCAAGGCCCTAGCGCAGAACCCCTATTTCCAGAGGCCCACCAAGGAGGCGGAGCTGAACCGGGTGGTCTTCCTGGGCTCCACGGCCCAAGGGGGCAACGTCTATCCATTTAGCTTCCGCGGGCTTGGAGGCGACTGGATGCGGCCCATCAACGAAGCCTTAGCGGCGGTGATCACCGGTCAGAAGAGTGTGGACCAGGCGCTAAGGGAGGCCCAGGCGGCCCTGGACCGGCTCACGGGTAGGAGGTAGCCTGGGGCCCTGGGGGGTGGCGCCTGCCGCCCCCCAATACCTTTCTCCAGGAGATGGCCTATGCGCCTAAAAGCCTCGTCCCTTGAGGCCCTCTACGCCCTTCTCCTCCTTTTACCCTTTCTCTTCACCCTCGGCGTCTTTTTCCTCTACGCCTTCCTCCGGGCCATGGTCTTTAGCTTCACCGACTACAACCTCTTCGACCCCCCTAGGTGGGTGGGCCTTGCCAATTACCTGCGCTTGGTACAAGATCCCCTCTTCCTCACGGCCCTAAAGCACTCCTTGGCCTACAGCCTGATCGTGACCACCTTGCAGACCCTCCTGGCCCTTCTCCTGGCCCTGGCCTTGAACCGACCCTTGCGGGGCGTCACCTTTTTCCGCACCCTCTACTACCTGCCCTCGGTGGTTTCCACCGCGGCGGCGAGCCTCCTCCTCCTTTGGCTCTTTCAGCGCACCGGGGTGGTGAACCAAGGCCTCTCATTCCTTTTGGGTTCTCTGCCCTTTTTGGCGTTGGGTTTCGTGCTTTTTGCCCTGGTTCAGGGGCTGGGGGTGGCCTGGTGGCGACGAAGGGGCAGGGCCCTTCCCCTACTGGACCCGGGTCTAGCCTGGGTGTCCCTGGCTCTGGCCCTCCTGGGGGTTTACGTCCTGGTCCAGGTAGGGTGGGTGAGGCCTTGGGAGGTCAGGGTGGACATCCCTTGGCTCACCACCCGCACCACCTTTCTGGGGCTTCCCTATCCCCTTTGGGCCATCATCCTGATGAACACCTACACCACCATCCCCACCTTCATGGTCATCTTGTTGGCTGGGCTCAAAGGCATCCCCAAGACCCTTTACGAGGCGGCGGCCCTGGATGGGGCCAGCCCTTGGGTGGTCCTGACCCGGATCACCCTGCCCCTCCTACGACCGGTGCTCTTTTTGGTGGTAACCCTGGGCCTAATCGGAACCCTACAACTCTTTGACCAGGTCCTCTTCGTGGGCGGGGCTGGGGGGGCTCCTCTAGAGAGCACCATCACCCTGGCCTACTACGTGTACGGGAACGTCTTCCCCCCGGGGGCCTCCCCAAGAGTGGGCCTGGCCTCAGCAGCCGCCTTGGTGCTGGCGGGCCTGACCTTGGCCGTGGTCCTCCTGCAACGGCGCTTCGGGGTAGGGGAGAGGGGGTGGTCCTGATGGAAAAGGCCCGGCGCCTCTGGGTCCGCTTGGCCTGGGCCTACGGCCTTTTACTGGCCTTCGGGGTCTTCTTCGTGGGGCCCTTTGCCATGGGGTTTCTGGCCAGCCTTAAGGCCAATCCCCTGGAGTGGCCCTTCTCCTTCCGGTTTGCCCAGGTGAGCCCCAAAAACTGGGTGGCGGCGTGGCGCCTGGGCCTCGAGGGCGGGGGGAATCCTTGGCTAGGGGGCATGGTTCCGGGGCGGGAGGTGGTCCTGGAGGTGGCCTACTTCAGCCCGGAGGGCCAAGAACCCACCCTTTTGGCCCAGATCTCGCGCAGGAAGCCGGGAGCGGGCATGGGGGCGGTGTTTGAAACCCCGTACGCCGCAGACCACGTGCGCCTGGAGGGGCCCGTGCGGGTAGAGGCCCGGCCAGCCCAGTTGGGGGATCGGGAGGGTATGGTCTACCGTTACCGCTTGCGCCTGTTCTACCCGGGAGAGGGGCCTGTGTTGGAGCGGGTGCCCCTGGACCTGGAGGTTCCCCGGGGGGTTGTCCTGGTGGGCGCCAGCCTGGATCCCACCAGGTTGGAGCGACGGGGAAGGGTGGCCAGCTGGGACAACGTGGTCCCCGGGCTTTTGGGCTACGTTTTTCACAACTACCTGAGGGCCTTCCGGGAAACCCGGAGCCTGGAAACGGGGGAGAGCCTCTTTTTGCGCTGGACCCTGAATTCCTTCTTCCTGGCGGCCCTGAAGGTGCTCACTACCCTTATCTTCGCTTCCATGGCGGGGTACGCCCTGGCGCGGATGCGCTTCCCTGGAAAGCACGCCCTTTTTCTTTTTATGCTCTTTTCCATGATGGTGCCGGCCCAGGTCACCTTCATCTCCAACTACCTCGTTCTTAAGGACGGTATCTTCGGCTTGTCCCGCCTTTTTGGGGTGGAAACCCTCCTCAACACCTACACCGGCCTTGTCCTATCAGGCCTAGTAGGTGCGGGGGCGGTCTTCCTCATGAAGCAGTTCTTTGAGTCCATCCCCCGGGAGGTGGAGGAGGCGGCCCTCATCGATGGGGCCACCCCTCTAGGGATTCTCTTCCGCATCGTCCTGCCCATGTCCACTCCCGCCTTGGGGGCTTTGGCCATTCTCACCTTTCAGGGCACCTGGAACGAGTTCTTCTGGCCCCTGGTGGTCCTGACCAGTCCCCGGGAGATCTACACCCTCCCCTTAGGCCTTCTCTCCTTCCGCAACGCCTACGGCCAGGTGGGGGATTGGGGTCTGATCCTGGCCGGGGGGTTCCTCTCCATGATCCCGGTCTTGGTGCTCTTTGCCCTTTTCCAGCGCTACTTTGTTGAGGGCCCCAGCCTTGGGGCCGTGAAGGAGTGAACGTGGTGCCGCTAAAGGAGGATGACACCTACCTGGTCCTGAACGGGGAGGGGTTTGCCCTGGAGGGGGCCGAGGGGTTTTACCGCCACGATACCCGCTTCCTCTCCCGTTACCGTCTCCGGTTCCGTCCGGAACTCACCCTCCTACAGACCCGCTTCCCGAGGCCGGACCGACTGGTCCAAGACTGGGCCCGATTTGAGGGCCCCGATGGGGAGGTGTACCTGCGGCGGGTCCTGGAGGTGCACCGGGGAAAGGTGGTGGAGAGGCTGGAATGGCGCAACCTCACTGCCCTTCCCCTGGAAGTGGGGGTGGCGTGGGAGGTCCAGGGGAGCTTTGTGGATATGTTCCAGGCCCGTGGCTGGCACGCCCAGCCCAGCCAGAGGGATGGCCTCCACTATCGGGCCCCCGACGGGGTGGAGCAGGGGGTGGCCTTTCTCCCCGAGCCCCCTCCGGAGGGGTTTCGCCTCCAGCTGCCCCCCAGGGGTAGGGGAGAGCTGGTCGTGGAGGTGCGGCTGGAGAGTCCCCTGGAAATGCCCGCCAGGCTACCTGACTACGAGGCCTTTTTGGCGGGCTTTCCCCAGGAGGCGGGGCCTTGGGGCCCGGTGTGGCGCCAGGCGGTGCTGGACCTGAGGGCCCTTTTGTTGGCCACCCCCGAAGGGCCGGTGCCGGCTGCCGGCATTCCCTGGTTCGTGGCCCCCTTTGGCCGGGATAGCCTCCTCACCGCTTTCATGATCCTCCCTTGGGGCAGGGAGGTGGCCAAGGGGGTCCTTCGCTACCTGGCCCGACGCCAGGGCACCGCGTGGGACCCTTGGCGGGAGGAGGAACCGGGGAAGATCCTGCACGAGGTCCGCCTGGGGGAGCTTTCCCGTACGGGGCGGCTTCCCTTTGCCCGTTACTACGGGACCGTGGACGCCACGCCCCTTTTCCTGGTGCTCCTGGGACGCTACTTGGACCTCACCGGCGATCTGAGCCTGGTGCGGACCCTCCGCCCCCACTGGGAGGCGGCCCTTGGCTGGATACAGCGAGCGGATCTGGATGGGGATGGGTTTTTGGAGTTCCAGCCCAGCGGATCGGGCCTAGCGGTGCAGGCTTGGAAGGATTCCCACGACTCCATGAGCCATGGGGACGGGCGGCTCGCCGAGCCACCTTTGGCGGTGAGCGAGGTACAGGGCTACGCCTACGCCGCCTACCAGGAAGCGGCCAAGCTGTACCGGGCCCTGGGGGAGGAGGGTCTTGCGGAGGGCTGGCGCCGGAGGGCGCAGGAGCTCTTCGCCCTCATCCAGGAGAGGTTTTGGCTCCCAGACCTCCGCACTTATGCCCTGGCCCTGGACCGCAACAAGGAGCCCCTTCGGGTAAAGACCTCCAACGCCGGCCATCTCCTGTGGGCTGGGGCGGTGGCCCAGGACTTGGTTCCGGAGCTGGTGGAGACCCTCTTTTCCCCGGAGCTCTGGTCTGGCTGGGGCTTGCGCACCCTGGGAACGGGGGAGGCCCGTTACAACCCCCTCTCCTACCACAACGGTTCGGTCTGGCCTCACGACACGGCCCTGTTTGCGGGGGGCCTTTTCCGTCATGGGCTTCTGGAGCAGGGAAGGAGGGTAGCAGAGGCCTTGAGGGAGCTGGCCCTTTCCCAACCGGATGGCAGGTTGCCGGAGTTGGTGGGCGGTTTTCCCCGTGAGGAAGGGTACCCTCCGGTGCCCTACCCCGTGGCCTGCCGCCCGCAGGCTTGGGATGCGGGGGCGGTGGTGTACCTGTACAGCTTGGAGCGAGGTGTGAGGGTTTGGTAGTGCCCCTTAGCGGAGTGACGACTCCCCGTTCTGGTCAGCCGTAAGGCTATCTTGTAGAACGGGGCTGCCTGATACGGGCTTTTGCCCGTGACCGCGGTTCTCACGGGACGGCCCACGCCGTACCCATCCCCGCAGGCTCCGTCCGAGCCTTAGCCAAGATGTTGATGGCCGCAGCCACATCCCGGTGAAGAGGAGTCCCACAAGAGTGACAGGTGAACTCCCTGACCCAAAGGGGTTTCCTCTCCCGGTGCCCGCACACCGGGCAGTCCTGGCTAGTATGTTTGGGGTCTACCCCCACAACCCGCCTACCAGCTTCCGCCGCTTTGTAGGCGAGGATTTGGAGAAACTGTGCCCACCCCGCATCGTGTACGCCCTTGGCGGTGCAGGAGCGGGCCAGTCCGAGGATGTTCAGGTCTTCGTGAACGATGGTTCCATAACGGTTCACAAGACTCCTGGCAAGCTTGTGGTGGAAGTCTTTGCGCTGATTAGCAATCTTACGGTGTAACTTGGCGATGCTTTCTCTGGCCTTCTTATACCGGTTGCTACCCCTTTTCTTTTGGAAAAGCTTTCTTTGGGCATTAGCAAGCTTGGCCTGGGGCTTCTGGAAGTACCGGGGGGCTTCTATCATTTCGCCCTCCGAGGTGACAAGGAAGTAGGGGTTGGTGCCCAGGTCTATCCCGATAGCTTTTTGATTTTCAGGTAGAGGCTTAGGTTCCGTCTCACAGACGAAGATGATGTACCAGTCATCCCCTTCCCGCTTTACCGTAGCCG
>NZ_JAKTNR010000011.1 GCF_022760855.1 Thermus albus | reverse complement strand
GGAAGCCTTTCCTGGGCTAAGCGGGAGACGTTTTCCACCACCCAGTTCCACATGGCGGCCATCATGGCGTTGGTCACCCCCCGGCGCACGTGCACCAGGCCCACCAGGGTCTGCCAGGCGAAGTACTGGCCGTTAAAAGGACCCTCCACCGTGCGCAGGTACCAGTCCCTAAGGGTTTTCTCCCTTTGCGGCCTTTCCCCTTCCCGGAAGATGGCCCGGGTGGCGGGATGGGAAAAGAGGGTATCGTAAAAGCCCTGGACCACCTCTTCCACAAAGCCCTTTAGGACCTCCTTGTTTCGGGCAAAGGTCTTGGCGTCCTCGAGGGGGCGGAACCGGGCCTGAGGGGGAAGCTGGGACCAAAACTCCTGGGCCAAGGCGTAGAAGCGGGCAAGGTTCTTATCCGTCATGGCCTCCATGATACTTTGATAGGGCCTTCCCGGCGTCCCAGCTTGGCTCTAGCCAAGGTGGGCGGTGTTAACCGTTTCCTTCCGTTTGCGCTCCCCAAGCTGTACCGGGATGTCGGCTCTCTAAAGGCTGGGCCCCCACCTTGGCGCAAGCCAGGGTGGGGTAGTACCAGGGGGTAGCGGGAGCCCCTAGCTTTCGCACGCCCGGCAGGAGAGGAGGAGGTCCCGGCTGTAGGCCTGGGCCACGCTGGCGCTGAACTGGTAGTAGAGGGCCTTGAGGCCGCTTTTCCAGGCGTGGAGGTAGAGCTCGTTCACGTCCTTGGGCGGGGCCTCGGGGTGGATCACCAGGTTCAGGGACTGGCCCTGGTCGATGTGCTTCTGCCGCGCCGCCGCCAGGTTGATCAGGGTCTTCTGCGATACCTCGGCGAAGGTCTTGAACACGTCCTTTTCCTCATCGGTGAGAAAGTCCAGGTGCTGCACGGAGCCGTTGTGCTCCAGGATGCTCCGCCACACCTTCTCCTCGTCCTTGCCCTTTTCCCGGAGGAGCTCCTCCAGGAAGGGGTTCTTGAAGGGCACCCGGGCCTTTTGCAGGTCCTTGAGGTAGTAGTTGCTGGTGTAGGGCTCGATGGAGGGGGAGACCTGGCCCAGGATGAAGGAGCTGCTCTTGGTGGGGGCGATGGCCAGGAGGGTGGCGTTCCTCCGGTCCATGATGGGCGCCAGCTCGTCCTCCGGGTGGCGCTTCCTGAGCCAACGGCTGGCCTCTTCCGCCTTTTCCCGGATGGTCTTGAAGATGAGGTTGTTGAGGAGGAGGGCCTCCGTGCTCTCCAGGGGGATGCCCTGGGACTGCAGGTAGCTGTGCCAGCCCAGGACCCCGATGCCGATGGCCCTGTAGCGCTTGGCAAAGCGCACGGCCCGTGCCATGTAGGGAATCCCTTCCGCCTTCTGGATGAAGTCGTCCAAGACGGTGTCCAGGAAGATGGTGAGGGTCTCCACCGCGTCCGTGTCCTTCCACTCGTCAAAGTGCAGAAGGTTGAGGGAGGAGAGGCAGCAGACGAAGCTCTCATCCGGGCTCGAGGGGAGCATGATCTCCGTGCACAGGTTGGAGGCGTGGATGGTCTTGCCCAACCGTTTGAAGACCTCCGGGGCCTGGCGGTTGGCGTTGTCCCGGAAGAAGAGGTAGGGGATGCCCACCTCGGCCCGGCTCTTGAGCACCTTGGCCCACCGCTCCCGCCCCTCCCGGTCCCCCGCTATGGTGGCCTCCAGCCAAGCATCCCCCACGGAGACCCCCCAGAAGAGGGACTGGATGGGGCTTCCCTCCCGCTGGATCTGGAGCCACTCCTCAAAGTCCGGGTGCTCTATGGGGATGTAGGCGGCGCACTGGCCCCTGCGGGTGGAGCCCTGGTTGAAGACCTCGATGGCCCGGTCAAAGAGGGAGGCGAAGGCGAAGGAGCCGTTGCTCTCCCCGTTGTCCCGGATGGGGGCGCCCCTGGGGCGAAGGGCACCCAGGTAGACGGAGGTCCCCCCGCCCTGTTTGCTCATCATGCCGATCTCCGACACCGCCTCCAGGATGCTGGCGGTGTCGTCCTCCACGTAGGTGCCGTAGCAGGAGATGGGCAGGCCCCGCCTCAGCCCGTAGTTGGCCCAGATGGGGGTGGCCAGGGAGAAAAAGCCCCGGGCCATGTACTCCTGGAACTTGCGGGAGAAGCCCTCGATCCCGCTTAGGGCCTCGGCCCGGTCGGCGATCTGCCGCACCCTTTCCTCCACCGAAACCCCGGGGAGGAGGTAGCCCCGGCTCATGTAAAGCCTTGTCCACTCGTTAGCCCAGTACCACGGCTGGTACTCCCTCTTGGTCTTTAGCATCCTAGCCTCCGCTTTGGGGCCCCTGCCCCAAATGAACCACTAGAACAGGCTTTCCGGGTCAAAGCTTTGCACCCTCCTGGCGTAGGCCACGCTCCTTTTGTTGAAGAAGTCCACCTCCTTATCCGCGAGGAGCTCCAGGTCGAACCACGCCGCATCCCGGAGGGCCTCTTCCCTCACCGCAAAGGGAGCCGGGAGGCCGTGGAGGGCCAGGATATCGTTGTACCGCTTCTTCAGAAACTCCCGCACCTCCTCTCCCTTTAGGGCCTCTGGCTCCCCTGCGGCAAAGAGCCAGTCTAGTAGCTCCTCCTCCGCCCTGAAGAAGGCCTGGACCCCCTCCGCCACCTCCTCCCCGAAGGGGGGGTGGAAGAGGTGGGGGCTTTCCCTCCTCAGGATCCGCAGGAGCTCCACCCCAAAGAGGCCGTGGAGGTTTTCCTCCTTGCTGGTGGCCTCGATGGCGTTGGAGATGCCCTTGAACTGGCCCAGGCGCTTGTTGAGGGCCATGAGGATGTAGAACTGGGAGAAGAGGGAGGCGTGCTCCGTGAAGGCGGAGAAGAGGAGGAGGGCCTTGGCGTACTCCCCCAGGTCCCCCGTGCGGGAGCGGTCCAACACCTCCTGGAGGAGCCGGTGCCGATTCCGAAGGGCGGGGGACTCCAGGGCCTTGGCGAACTCTTCCTCCAGGCCCAGGAGGTCCAGGAGATGGGCGTAGGCGTTGGCGTGGCGCACCTCGCTCTCGGCAAAGGTCATGCCCACCTCGGCCACCTCCGGCTTGGGGAAGCGGTCGTAGGTCCTGGCCCAGAAGAGCTTCACAGAAAGCTCCACCTGGGAGATGGCCATAAGGGAGCGCCGCACCAAGCCCCGCACCTCGGGGGTGGCCAGGGCGTAGTCCTGCACGTCCGCGGCGTAGGCGAACTCCGTGTGCAGCCAGTAGCTGTGGCGGATGGCGTCCCGGAAGCGCAGGAGCTCCGGGTACTCGTAGGGCCGGTAATGGGGTCTAGGGTCTTGGATCATGGCTATTCCTCCTTGGCGGCCAGCCTTGCCCTTAGCCTCCTGGCGGCCTCCATCATGTGCCGGAGGTTGCGCAAGGCCTCCTCGGGGCTTCGGGTCTTGAGGCCGCAGTCGGGGTTGATCCAGAGGGCGTGCTCGGGGATGGCCTCCAGGTACACCTCCAGGCGGCGCAGCATCTCCTCGGGGTCCGTCTCCTCTGGGGAGTGGACGTCAAACACCCCGGGGCCGATCCCCAGGGGAAGGCCCTGGAGCTCCGAGAGGAAAGCGGGGTCCTGCCGGGCCCCCTCCACGCTCACCACGTCTGGGTCCATGGCCTCCAGGAAAGGCCTTAAGGCCCTGTAGTCCGAATAGCACAGGTGGAGGTGCACCTGCACCCCGGGGCCCAGGCCCCCCACCACCCGGTGGAAGGCTTCCTGGACGAGCCGCACGTAGCCGGGCTGGTCCTGGTCCCTAAGGGGCATCCTCTCCAAGAGGGCGGGTTCGTCCACCTGGACCACGCGGATGCCGTGGGCCTTTAGGTCCTCCACCTCCTCCCGCAAGGCCTCCGCCAGGGCTAGAACCGCCTCCCCGAAGCCCACCCCCTCCGGCAGGTAGCTCCAAGCGGCTAAGGTGATGGGCCCGGTGAGGATGGCCTTCACCGGCTTAGGGGTGAGGCTTTGGGCGTAAAGGGTCTCCCTCAGCACCAGGGCCTCCCGGCGCCTGGGGGGCGCATGGAGGATGGGGGGGCGCCAGACCCGGCTGCCATAGGAGAGGACGAAGCCCCTTTGCGTGGTGTAAAACCCCTCAAGCCGCTCCGCGAAAAACTCCACCATGTCGCTCCGTTCCGGCTCCCCGTGGACCAAGACGTCCAGTCCCAGCTCCTCCTGCAAGCGGATGTTCTCCTGGATGGCCCTTTGGATCTCCGCCTCGTAGGCCTCCGGGCTTATCCTCCCCGACCGGAGGCTAAGGCGCAGCTCCCGGAGCTGCTGGGTCTGGGGAAGGCTGCCGATGGTGGTGGTGGGGAAGCGGGGAAGGCCCAAGGCCCCTTGCGCCTGGTGCCGCACCTCCCTGGGGGGTCTTGGGGGTGGGGGGGATGAAGGCTGGAAGTCCCAGATGGGGGGTGGTGTGTACCAGGCGGCCGCCTCCCCATCCCCCTGGCCCAGGAGGAGGCCCTTGAGGAGGCGGAGCTCCTCCAGCCGTTCTTCCGCAAAGGCCAGCCGGCCCTCCAGGTGCGGGGGCAGGGGCTCGGAAACCCGCCAGGGGAGGTGGAAAAGGGGGGCCTTGGGGGCCAGGATCACCTCCCGCCCGTCATCCAAAAGGGGCTCCAACCAGGGGAGGAGCCTTTCCCTGAGGGCCAAGAGGTCCGTGCGCCACACCCCTTGCCCCTCCACGGCCAGGACCACGGGGGCGGTGCCGGGGGCGAGGGCGGGCGGGGGTTGGTGTGGGTGGAACCACACGGCCAGGCCCCGCATGGGGAGCTGGGCCAGGGCTTCCAACACCCTGGGGGCTGGGGGCAAGTAATAGCTGAGGAGGACCAGGGGCACCGCTTCCGCCAGGGAGCGGTAGAGATCCAGGAGGTGGGGGAGGTGGGCCTCCGCCTCTTCCAGGCCCAGGGCCGGCTCCTGGAGGAGGATGGGCCGGCCTTGGGGGGCCAGGGGCGCCAAAAGAGCCCGGTAGGCCTCCAAGAGGGCTTCCAGGTGGGCCCTCACCCCCTTTTCCTCCGGGGGGTTTTGCGCCACCCGCAAAAAGGTATAGGGGCCGATGAGGGTGGGCAGGCCCTCAGGGTTGGCCCCTTGGCCCACGGGGTAGGGAAACCAGGCGGGGTTTGGAGTATAGGCGGGCCTTTCCGGCAGGCGGGGGACCAGGTGGTGGTAGTTGGTGCCGAACCACTTTCTGAGGGGAAGGGCCCCTTTGCCCCTGGCCAGGGCAAAGTAGGCCTCGAGGTCCCCAGCCGGAACCGGGTAGAGGCCCAGGGCCACCGCCAGGTCCAGCATGGGGTCGTAGAGGCTCATCTCCCCCGCGGGGTAGAGGTCCACCCTCGTCCGGTAGTCCCTGACCCGGACCGCCTCCAGGTCCTCCAGGCCCTGTAGGAGCTCCCTCTTGGACAGCCCTCCTTTCCAGAACTCCTCCAGAAGCCTTTTGTACTCCCGGTGGGGGCCCAGGCGGGGGAGGCCAAAGCCCAGGGTGCGGATCATGCCTCCTCCCCCAGGGGTGGTACCGGGACCGGCCGCCCCTTTTCATCCACCGCCACCAAGACGAAGCCGCCCTTGGCCGCCAAATAAGCCTGCTTGCCCTGCCCGATGGGTTCCACCCACATCTCCACCTCCACCCGCATGGAGGTTCGCCCCACCTCCACCACCCGGGCCACCAGCTCCACGATGGAGCCCAGGGGCACCGGGTGCTTGAAGTCCACGGCATCCGAGTGCACCGTGACCACCTTGCGATGGGCGTGCCGGGTGGCCGCCACGAAGGCCGCCTGGTCCATCCAGGCCATGGCGGTGCCGCCGAAAAGGGTGCCGTAGTGGTTGGTCTCTCCGGGGAAGACGGTGTGCACCATGCGCGTCTCTTTCATATAAAACCTCCCTAGTCCCTTTGCCAGGGGAAGGCGCCTCCCCTGAAAGGGGCACTCGTAACCCACCTATGCCCTAAGGCCTCATGGCCCGGTGCGGGCCTCGGGTTTTGGGGGAATCAAAGGTCTAGGGTCCCACAGGCATCACCACCTTCACCCTTGCCTCGAGGGCTACGGGGCAGGACCGCGAAGCGGGTACTCGGGCTTCCAGCCTGGGCTGGTTACCGTTGCGGGACAGCGCCGGACTTGCACCGGACTTCCCCCACCGCCATCGGGCGTCCAGGCCTGTCGGCCTGGCATCGCGGCCAGGACACCCTAAATGTTGGGCGTCCTGACAGGAGGGTACCATATATGGCCCCGAAGGTCAAGGGCGCACTCCTCCCTCACCGCACCCAAGTGAATAGGGCCATGAGGAGGCCGAGCCCGTAGCCTAGGAGGGCGGAGAGGCGGAGGGCCTCGCGGGTGGCCTTTGGGGTTGGGGAAGGGGCATTCTCGTTGAGCGCGTACACCCCTCGTTTGCTCAAACGTACCCCAAGCCTAAGGGCCAGGGCGGCCATGGGGAAGCCGGCGTTAGGGGAGGGGGTTTTCCTTGCTTCCCGCCACAGTCTTGGCCAAAGGCGGAAGGAGAAGAGGCCGCTTTGCCCCCAAGGCAGAGGGATTTGCGTGAGCAGGAGGAGCCCGGTGAACCGCGCGGGAAGGAGGTTCAGGAGGTCGTCAATCCGGGCGGCCACGGCGCCCCGGGCCCCGTGCTCGGGGTAGCCCCACATGGCGTCCGCGGTGTTGGCGTAGCGGTAGAGGGCTGCTCCGGCCAGCCCGAAGAAGGCGTAGTAGAGGAGGGGAGCCACCAGGCTATCGGAGAGATTCTCCGAGAGGCTTTCCAGGGCGGCTTCCCGCACTTCTTCTTCCGAGAGGTCCCCCGTCGGACGGCTTGCGATGCGGGCAAGCCTTTTCCTGGCTTCCTCCAGGTCCTGGGCCAGGGCTACCTCCACCTCCTTAACCTCCCAAAGGAGCATCCGCAGGCTAAAGAGGGGCTTGAGGAGAAGTCCCAAAAGGAGCCAACCCCAGGCCAAAGGCCTGAGGAAGAGGTCCAGGAGGAGGGCAGGGAAGGTGAAAAGGAGGGCACCCAAAGCCCAGTAAAAGGCTCCAGAGGCCAAATCCCTGACCCGCGGCCAGGCCCAGGCCAGGTAACGGCCCATGAGGACCACAGGGTGGAAACGGGCTGGGGGCTCCCCCAGGAGGGCATCCAGGAGGAGGGCCAGGAAAAGGCTCATGGGCTTGGGTCCAGACGGTCCAGGATCCGCCTTGGCCAATCCAGGACCACGACGCTACCCGGGAGGGGAAGGGCGTCCTCTCCCAGGGCCCTCAAGGCGGCCCGGATCACCCCCCCATGGGTGAAGAGGAGGGCGGGGGTCTTAAGCTCCTCCAAGAAGCGGTAGACCCTTTCCTGGAAGGCCTCGAGGCTTTCTCCTCCGGGAGGGGCAAAGCCTTGGAACCGGAGGAGGGCTTCCTTGTACCCGGGTTCCAGCCTTTCCCACAGGGCCCCCTCCAGGGTCCCGAAGTGGATTTCCCTGAGGGCTTGGGTTGGCGTGGGGTGAAAGCCTGCGAGCTGGGCGGTCTGGAGGGCCCGTTTCAGGTCGGAGCTGTGGGCGGGGAGGGGGGGCAGCCTTCCCTTAAGGCCTAGGGCCTGGGCCTCCCCCAGGGGGGTAAGGGGGAGGTCTGTCCAGCCCAGGAGCCGTCCTTCCCGGTTCCAAAGGGTTTCCCCGTGGCGCACCAGCCAGAGTTCCACCCTCCAAGCTTATACTCCTGCTGTATGGGTTACTGGGATCTTCTGCAAGCAGCCCAGGAGCGAATGGAAAGGCTCACCAAGCCTCCTGGATCCCTGGGCCGGTTGGAGGAGGTGGCGGTGCGCCTGGCGGCCATCCAGGGGCGTCTTAAGCCGGAGTTGGGCCCTGGGGCGGTGGTGGTGGCCGCTGCGGACCACGGGGTGGTGGCGGAGGGGGTGTCCGCGTATCCCCAGGAGGTCACCTACCAGATGGTTCTGAATTTCCTGGGGGGCGGGGCGGCCATCAACCAGCTCTCCCGGGTGGCGGACTGCCAGGTCTATGTCCTGGACGTGGGGGTGAAGGGGGAGCTTCCGGACCACCCCCGCCTCCTTAAGCGCAAGGTTCGGTGGGGTACGGGAAATCTAGCCAAGGAAAGGGCTATGGGCCTAGAGGAGGCGGAAATGGCCCTTTCGGCAGGGATGGAGGCGGCCCGGTTGGCCATCGCCCAAGGGGCCACGGTTTTGGCGGCAGGGGACATGGGCATCGGAAACACCACCGCGGCCAGTGCCCTAACGGCGGCGCTTTTGCACCTTCCCCCCGAGGCGGTGGTGGGCCGGGGTACCGGGGTAGGAGAGGCGGGTCTGAGGCGGAAGCGGGAAGCGGTGGCCCAGGCCTTGGGCCGGCTCCGCCCGGATATGCCTCCTTTAGCGGTGGCGGCGGAGGTGGGGGGGCTTGAACTTCTGGCCATTGCCGGGGTTTACCTGGAAGGTTATCGGCACGGTCTGCCCTTGGTCTTGGATGGGTTTCCTGTTTCCTCGGGGGCCCTTTTGGCCTGGAGGTTAGAGCCGGGCCTTAAGGACTACCTTTTCGCCGGCCACCTTAGCCGGGAACCTGGCCACCGGTACATCCTCGAGGCCCTTGGGCTAAGGCCCCTTCTGGACCTAGACCTAGCGTTGGGGGAGGGGACGGGGGCGGTCCTGGCCATTCCCCTCCTCCGAGCCGCTGCCCGCATCCTGCACATGGCCACCTTTGGGGAGGCGGGGGTTTCCGACCGCCTTTAGCATGTGGCGTGCCTTGCGTTTGGCCCTGGGCCTGCTCACGGTCTTCCCTGTGGCCCCAAAGGAGGTTGGCCCTGAGGACTTCTCAAGGAGCACCCAGTTCTTCCCCCTGGCGGGGTATGCTTTAGGGCTTCCCCTCTTCCTCCTTGCCCTCCTGCCCCTTCCCAATGGGCTTTTGGCCGGCTTACTCCTTGCCGCCCTCCTTGGCCTCACGGGTTTTATGCACCTTGATGGGCTCCTGGATCTGGCCGATGCCCTCTTGGGGGCAAGGCCGAAAGAGGAGCGGCTTCGTATCCTGAAAGATCCCCACCTGGGCTCCTTCGCCTTCGGGGTGGGGGGGATCTACCTCCTCCTTCTTTGGCAGGCCCTGGCCCTGGTGCGGGAACCCCTTTCCCTACTCCTCCTTCCGGGCTTCGCCCGTTTCGCCATACTGCCCTTTTTGAACCGTTATCCCTTGCTGCACCCGGGCATGGCTGGCCTAATCCGGGGAGGTCCTTTGGGAGGGGCTTTTCTCCTGGCCCTGCCCTTTCCCCTGCTTTACCCCTGGCCTGCCCTCCTCACCCTTCTCGCCGCTTATGCGGTGGCCCGCTGGTCGCTGGCCCGTTTGGGGGGGCTCAACGGGGATGTCCTGGGGGCCATGATCGCCTTGGGGGAACTTGCGGGGCTTTTGGGCTTGGCCCTTTGCCCTTGAGGAATCCTCTGTTTCAGAAGGGCCAATGCCATCTTCCTGTTTCGCTCTCTAAGCCCCAGGGGGATGACGCCTACCCAAGGTCCTTGCCGGGGCCCCCACCTTGGCCCAAGCCGGGGTGGGGTGGTACATGCGGCCTTTAGATGGGTAGACTGGGAAGGATGGAAAGGCGGCTTAGGGGTACAGGGGTCCTAGGGGGCCAGGCGCCATGCCCCGCTTAGGGGTGTGGTCCTTGGACGCGATGCTTATGGAGAGCCCGAAGCCAGCGAAGCCATACGCCAAGCCCAGCGGAAAGAGGCGAGGCCTTCTTCTGGTCTACACCGGGGAAGGCAAGGGCAAGAGCACCGCGGCCTTTGGCCTGGCCTTGAGGGCCCACGGCCGGGGGTTAAAGGTGCGCATCTTCCAGTTTATCAAGCACCAGGGGGCCCGGTTTGGGGAGCACCGGGCCCTTTCCCAGCTGGGTATCCCATTGGAGGGCCTTGGGGATGGCTTTACCTGGAGGAGCCGCGATCTGAACCGGTCGGCCAGGATGGCCCAGGAAGGCTGGGAACGGGCCAAGTCCACCCTGCTTTCCGGGGATTGGGACCTGGTGGTCCTGGACGAGGCCACGTACCCTCTGCGCTATGGATGGATAGACCTCTCGGAGTTCCTGGAGGTCCTGAGGAGCCGGCCGGCCCATGTCCACGTGGTGGTGACGGGCCGGGGTGCCCCGGAGGCCTTGCTGGAACTGGCGGATACCGTCACCGAGATGCGTAAGGTGAAGCATGCCTTCGAGCAAGGGGTGCCGGCGCAAAAGGGCATAGAGCACTAAAGGCGTAGGGTTCTCCCTGCCACCACAAAGAAGGCCTCCTTGGCCCTTGCGGCGAGGAGGGCGTTCACCTCTCCCAAGAGGTCCCGGTAGCGCCGGGCCAAGGGATTTACCGGGACGATCCCCATTCCCACCTCGTTGGACACGGCGATGACCCGTTTGCCGCTCGCATCTACCGCCTCGAGGAAGCGCTTTGCCTCTGCCAAAGGGTCTAGGCCCTTTTCCATGAGGTTGGCCACCCAGAGGGTGAGGTAGTCCACCACCACCGTGGGGTGGCGGGCCCGCCCCAGGGCCTCCACCAGGTTCAGGGGCTCCTCTATGGTTTCCCATGTGGGTGGGCGCTGGGCCCGGTGGCGGGCGATGCGGGCTTCCATCTCCTGGTCCCGGGGCTCGGCGGTGGCGACCAGGGTGGCGAAGGGCCCCGCCAGCCTCTGGGCCAGGCGGCTTTTCCCGCTACGTGCCCCGCCCAGGAGGAGGGTAAGGCCGGGTGGGGGGGGCTGGCCTGGGGCTCGCCCAGGATGCCCCCCTTGGGTCTGGCTGGGGCCCATAAGGCCTAGGGACCGGTGGAGGGGCTTGAGGTCGAGGTGTTGCTCTATAGCGTCGGCTAGATCCTCGTTCACCTGGCCCAAAAGCACCACCTGCGCCCCTTGGCGTCCCATGGGCTTTATCAGAACGGGGTTCATGCGGGGTTCCGGCCGGACCCCCGCCGCCAAGGCCTGTAGCCACTGGGCGCTGGCCATTTCCCCGCCCGCCACCACCCTGGCGTGGTTGGACATGTTCTGGGCCTTGAAGGGGGCCACCTTGAGCCCCAGGCGCCGGAAGTGGCGGAGAAGCCCAGCGGTGAGGAGGCTTTTCCCCACGCTGCTTCCCGTACCCCAGACCGCGACCGCTTTAGCCTTCGCCATTTGCACAAGTAGATACCAGAAGGCCCCTAGGCTGCACAGGGTGAGCAGGGGACCTTCCTAGGGCCATCGTACCGTGGCCAAGACGGAGGCCATGGCCTCGAGCAGGGCCTGGATGGCCTCCTCCAGCTGGGCGGAAAGCCTGGTCTACTCGGGGAGGCCGAAGCTGGAGGCATCCCGCACCCGGATGCCCTTTTCCCGCAGCCGGTGAGCCACCTCTGTGGCCTTGCCTACCCGTACCAGGAGGAAGTTGGCGGAGCTTTCCTTAACCGCAAGGCCCAGCTCCCTTAGGCCATCCGAAAGGCGGCGCCTAAGGCGGTGAAGTTCCCTTTTGCTTTCCGCTAGCCAGGCCTGGGCTCCCGGATCCAAGTGGCCCTCTAGGAGGGCCTCCCCATATACCGAGACCGGCCAAGAGGGAGCGAGGCTTTGGAAAGTGGAAAGGTCCAAGGGGGCCACCAGGTACCCAGCCCGCACCCCCGTTAGGCCGTGGGCCTTGTTGGGGCCAAAGAGGTACCAAGCCTTTTGGGGTAAGGGGGGCGGGGTTTCCAGGAGGGGGTAGTAGGCCAGGTCCAGGACCAGGGCTCCACCTGCCCTGGCCGCGGCCTCCTCCAGGAAGGGGTAGACCTCCCCGTGGGGTTGTTGGGTACGCAGAGGAAGGCCAGGGAGCTTTTGGGCAGGAGCCTTAGGAAGGTGTCCGGGTCTTCCGCTTCCCAAAGGGGTAGGTCCAGGGCCCGAGCGGCGCGGGCGTACTCGCTGAAGGTGGGTTTAAGGAGGAGGATGGGCCCTCTCAGGTAGTTCCAACGGGCTAAGCGGTGGATGAGTTCGCTGCTTCCAGTCCCCACCGCCACCTGGCTTGCAAGGACGCCATGAGCTTGGGCCAGCCTTTGGCGTACCCGGCGGTAGAGGGGATCGGGGTAGCGGCTTGGGTCAACTTTTTGGAGAAAGTCTAGAATTACAGAGTTAGGCCCGAGGGCGTTGGCGTTGGTGGAAAAGTCGTACACGGGTTCAGGCCCCCCGTCGGGGCCGCCGTGGACGGGTTTGAGGACGTCGTCCAGCATACCTACCCCAACTCTAGGACTTTAGGCCACAGGGAACAGGGGTCTGGCTTCCTTTCCGGACCGGCCGGGGAAGAACCGGCCCGGCCATCGGCCCCGGCTGCCGATATCCACCCCGGTGAAGCGGGTGGTCTCCTTGAGGGCTGGGGGGGTCCGGGTACCCCAGTTGGGTTTCAGCCTTTTTCCTATTTCCTAGGGGCCCGGCTTACGGGCTACCAAGGTGAGAAGGGTGTAGGTGGCCACCTGTTTCCCGTCCTGGTTCTGCACCTCCACCGCCCACTCCACCACCCCTGTTTTCTCGTCTCGTGGGCGCTTGGACTTGACCGTTAGGCGGGCTTCCAGGCTGTCCCCGATCCCCACGGGTTCGGTGAAGCGGAGGCCCTCCAGGCCGTAGTTAGCCAAGACCGGCCCCGGGGCAGGGTCCACGAAAAGCCCTGCCGCCGCCGCCAGGACGAAGTACCCGTGGGCCACCCGCTTACCGAAGAGGCTCTCCCTGGCGGCGATCTCGTCGGTGTGGGCGTAGAAGTGGTCCCAGGATAGGTGGGCGAAAAGGGAGATATCTGCTTCCGTCACCGTGCGCCGGTGGGTCTTGAGGGTCTCGCCGATTTCCAACTCCTCATAGTATTTGCGGAAGGGGTGGACCTGGGCGGGCTTTTCCGCCCCCTTGGCGTACTCCCCGGTGAGGACCTGAAGGGTGTGGGGATCGGCCTGGAGCGCCACCCTGGCCAGGTGCCGCTTTACGGAAAGAAGCCCCCCGAGCTCCTCCCCGCCCCCGGCCCGTCCCGGCCCCCCGTGGAGGAGGCGGGGCAAGGGGGAGCCGTGGCCGGTGGAGGCGGCGCTGTTCCTCCGGTTAAGGATGTGCAACCGCCCCACTTCCCCGGAAAGCCCCAGGAGGTAGAAGCGGGCCTCCGCGGGGTCCGGGGTGGCCACGGTGGCCACCAGCATCCCTCCTCCCATGCGGGCTAAGCGCAGGGCCTCTTCCCGGTCCCGATAGGGGAAGAAGGTGGCCACGGGGCCGAAGGCCTCCACCCGGTGTAGGGCCTCGGCATAAGGGTTCTCGGCCAGGAGGAGGGTGGGAGGAAAGAAGGCCCCGTCCTGCCTTCCCGGATGCTTCCAGTACACCCGGGCTCCGGCTTCCAGGAGGCTCTGCACCGCCTTTTCCACCTCCGCCTTCTGCCCTAAGGAGGCTAAGGGGCCCAGCTCCACGCCCTCCTCCCTGGGGTCGCCCAGCTTGAGCTCCTCCAGGTGCCTGCGGGTGGCCTCGAGGAGGGCTTCCAGCCGCCCTCCCGGAACCAGGACCCGCCGGATGGCCGTGCACCGCTGCCCCGCTTTGATGGAAAGCTCTTGGGCGATCTCTTGAGCCAGCCTAGCCAGCTCCTCTTCTCCTGCCTCCTCCCCCAGGATGGCAGCGTTTAAGGAGTCGGTCTCCGCGTTGAGAAGGACGCCCCTTTCCATGAAGGCGGGATGGCGCCTCAGGGTGTCGGCGGTGGCTTTGGAGCCGGTGAAGTACACGCTATCCCGGTAGTCCAAGGCTTCTAAGGTATCCCCCAGGCTTCCTGCCAGGAACTGGAGGCTCCCCTCCGGCAACACCCCGGACTCCAGCATGAGCCGCACCAGCCCTTCGGCCACGTGGGCGGTGGGGGTGGCCGCCTTGGCCAGGGTGGGCACCCCCGCCAAGAAGGCAGGCGCAAACTTCTCCAAAAGGCCCCAGACGGGGAAGTTGAAGGCGTTGATCTGCACGGTGATCCCCCCCTTGGGCCCTAGAAGGTGACGCCCCTGGAAGGAAAGGTCCCGGCTTAAGGGGATGGGGTCTTCCTCCAGCAGGAAGTTGCCTTCAGGGAGGTTCCGGGCCAAGGAGCTGTAGGCGTAAAGGACCCCGATCCCCCCATCCACGTCGTACCAGGCATCCCGCCTCGTGCCCCCGGTGGTGGCGTAAAGTCGGTAGAGCTCCTCCTTCCGCTCGCTCAAGTACTGGGCCAAGGCGCGAAGCCTTCTTCCCCTTTCCGGGAAATCCAAGGCCAGGAGGGCCTTTCCTCCCACCTCCCTCCCCCAGGCCACCGCCTCCTTAAGGGGCAGCCCTTGGGCGGTGACATGGGCCAGCACCTCCCCCGTGGCGGCATCCCGCAGCGGTACCCCTTCCCCCTGGCCTTCCCGCCATTCCCCCATGAGGTAGCTTCTAACCTTTTTTCCTGGCACGAACTCCTCCCCGTGTGGTCTAGGCTCTTGAGGAGCCCTTCTGCCCTCCTACTTGGAGGGGAGGGGCTCCCCTCTATCAGACGGTCTTGAAGGCCTCAAACACCTCCCCACAGGCGGCGCACTGGTAGAGCATCTTGCACAAGGTGGCCCCAAAGGGGTTTTTCAGATCCACCCGCTGGCTCCCGCACCGGGGGCAGAGGGGGGGGTTATCCATAAGGGGCAAGGGCATGGGAGGGGCGATGCCGTAATCCCGCAGCTTGGCCTTGGCCTCCTGGCTCATGTCCTCTGTGCTCCAGGGGGTCTTGGTCTCCACCACCTCTACCTCTTTGGCCCCTGCTTCCCGCAAGGCCTTCGCTATCTCCTCCCGGATGAGCCTAAGGGCGGGGCAGCCGGAGAAGGTGGGCCGGAAGCGGACCCTGACCCTTTCCCCTTCCACCTCCATCCCCAGCACCATCCCCATCTCCACGATGTTGAGGACGGGGATCTCCGGGTCTTTTACCCCCTTTAGGGCCTCCCAGTACCGCTCTACCATGCCTTGGCCTCCGGATCCCAGCGGGCCACGGACTGCATTTCCGCCAGGAGGGACCAAAGGTACTCCGTATGCTCCTGACGGCTTTTGGGCACGTACCCACCCTGAGGAGGTCTGAGCCCTACCCTCTCCAGCTTGGTCCCCACCTCCTCTAGATAAGGGGCCTCCAAGGCGCGCAGGTCTGGCAGGATACCCACCTCCACCAAGGCCTCATCCGTGGGCAGGGGCTTGAAGAGCTGGCGAACGTAGGGGAAAAGGATGTCTAGGGCCTCCTGGGCGCGGCGGTGGGACTCCTCGGTGCCCTGGCCTAACCGTTCTAGCCAAAGGGAGCTGTGGCTCAGGTGGAAGCGTTCCTCCTTTAGGACGCGGCTTGCCGCCTCAGCCAAAGGGGAATAGCCGCTTTTTACGGCCTCCTTGAGCCACAGGTTTTCGTAGGCATCAAATAGGTATTGGCGCACCATGGTGAAGGCCCAGTCCCCTTTGGGAAGCTCCACCAGGATGGCGTTTTGGTACTCCAGGGGGTCGCGGAAAAAGACCAGGCGGTCGGGGTCGGAGCCATCCAGCTCCTGCCTGAGTTCCAGCCAGACCTTGGCGTGGCCCAGCTCGTCTTGGGCCAGGTTGGCGATGGCGATGTCCTCTTCAAGGATGGGGGCATGCCCCACCCACTCGGAAAGGCGTTGGGCTAGGACCACCTCGTCATCGGCCCAGGCGGTAAGCCGGGCTATGAGGGCATCCTTCAGGTAGGGATCAAGCATCCTCCACCCCCTTGGCGGTGATCAGGCCATAGTAGCTCTGCAGGCGGTAGGTTTTCTCCCTGGCCGGGGCGAACCAGCTCTCCACCACCTCCTCCGTGGGTTCCGTGCCCACCACCAGGCGTTCCGGGACCGTCCAGAAGGCTACCCCTTGGACCTGGAGCAGGGCTTGGACCACGGCATCCTCGGGGCTTTGAGCCAGAAAGCGGCCCACCAGGTCCCCATAGACCATGCTCCGGCGGTGGCTGCGCTTGGCAAAGACCCAGTAGGCCTCCTCGGGTCCGCTTTCCCTACCAGGGGCGAGATCCTTTAGGCCCTCCTGGGAGACGTGGAAAAAGGCGTCCGCGGGGGCCACGAAGAGGGCATAGGCGGAAGGCCGCCTTACGAACACGTGCCGGGCCACCAGGAGGGCATGCTGGGGATCGGCGGCGTGCACCGAGCCCACCATCTGTGGGGGGCTATTCCTGGTGTCCTGCTTGATCACCTCAAACCGGGGCCACTCGGTTCCCCACATGCCTCCTCCTAGTCGGCGGCCTGGGCCAGCTGCCGCCTGCCAAAGGCCTCGAGGGCTTCCCGCACCCAGCGGCCTTCCTCGTGGGCCCTTCTGCGGGCCAGAAGCCGATGCCGGTTCATGGGGCCTTCCCCGTTGATGACCTTCCAGAACTCGTCCCAGGGGATAGGACCGTGGAGCCAGTTGCCCGTTTTTTCGTCGTAGCGAAGGTGAGGATCGGGAATCTTCAGGCCCGCCTCCAGGAGCTCCGGAACGTGTTCGTTCAAGAATTCCTGGCGCACCTGGTCGTTGGTCTTGGTCTTGATGCCCCAGCGGAGGAGGAGGGGGGTGTGGGGGGAGTCGGTGTCGTGGGGCCCGGCCATCATCAGGGTGGGCCACCACCAGCGGTTTAGGGCGTCTTGGACCATCTGGCGCTGCTTCCTGGAACCCTTAGCGTAGAGGAGAACCGCCTCCTTGCCCTGCTTGTGGTGGAAGGTTTCCTCGGCGCAGATGCGCACCATGGCTCGGGAGTAGGGACCGTAGGAGCACTGGGCCAGCATGGTCTGGTTCTTGATGGCCATCCCATCCACCAACCAGCCAATGATGCCCACATCCGCCCAGGTCAAGGTGGGGTAGTTGAAGATGTTGGAGTACTTGGCCTTTCCGGAGAGGAGGGCCTCCACCATCTCCTCCCGGGTGATGCCCAAAGTTTCCGCGGCGTGGTAAAGGTACTGGCCATGCCCGGCCTCGTCCTGGACCTTGGCCAACAGGAAGAGCTTCCGCCTTAGGGAAGGGGCCCGGGGGATCCAGGCGCCTTCGGGAAGCATGCCCACCCATTCGCTATGGGCGTGCTGGGAGATCATGCGGATGAGCTGGCGCCGATACTCCGCGGGCATCCAGTCCCCGGGCTCGATCTTCTCCCCCCGGGCGATGCGGGCCTCAAACTCCTCTAGCCTCTCCCCGTAGTCGGGGTCCTCCGGGTAGCCGATCCTAAGCTTCACCATCCGCGCCTCCTTTGTTGCCTAACTCCACGCCAAGGGCCCTCAGGATGAGGGTGGCGTAGGCTTCCGAAAGTTTCTCCAGGGATAAGGGTCCATCGGGTCGGTACCACTGGTACGTCCAGTTGAGGGCGGAGAGCACAAAGAGGGTGGCCAGGCGCACGCTGGGCACGTGGAAAACCCCTTGCTCCACCCCTTCTTGGATGATCCCTTGCACCCCTTCCTCGTACTTCCGACGCAGGGCCTTGGCCTCCTCCAATAGGGGAGGGGAGAGGTGCTTCCACTCGTGGAAGAAGACCGTGGCCCGGGGGAGCTCTTCGGCAATGACCCTCAGGTGCCCCTGCACCAACCCCTTAAGCTTGGCCACCGGATCGCCCTCCAGGGAATCCAGGACCGCTAAAAACCGCTCTGCCGCACGGCGCACCACCTCTATGAGGAGCTCCTCCTTGGAGGCGATATGGGCGTAGAGGCTTCCCCCCTGGAGGTTCAGCTCCTTGGCCAGGTCCCGCATGCTGGTGGCATGGTAACCCCGCTGGCTGAAGAGGTGGCTGGCTATGCTGAGGATCTGCTCGCGCCGTTCCATGGCTAACGGTCGTTTGTTAGGTTAGCACACCCAAAGGGAAGGGACAAGTGTCCCGAAACACAATTTCCCTAGCCGGCCAAGAGGCTTCTGGCCCTCAAGGCCAGGTGCACCTGAGCCAGGATCTCGGGCCGGGACAAAGGGCCAAGGGTTTCTTCCAACCGTTTCAGCCGATAGCGCAGGGT
Organism: Thermus albus; assembly: GCF_022760855.1. Lineage (NCBI taxonomy): Bacteria > Thermotogati > Deinococcota > Deinococci > Thermales > Thermaceae > Thermus > Thermus albus. The sequence goes on along the minus strand of NZ_JAKTNR010000011.1, from coordinate 48,663 downwards.
GTTGGGGTGGATGTGGAGGGCCCGGGCGGCCTCCTCCACGCTTCCCGAGGCCATGTAAACCTCGAGGGTCCGCAAGAGCTTTGGAGGCAAGGGAAGATAGCGTTCCACCAAAGCCCTTAGATCCTCGGGGGACTGCTGCAGGAGGACAAAGGCCACCGGATCCAAGCTGGAAAAGGACAAGGCCTCGCCTCCCCGGGCCGCCTTGAGGGCGATGAGGGCTTCCCGGTAAGCGTTTTGCACCTCTTCTCCCGTCGCATGAACCGCGGAATACCCCAGGCGGCTTCCCGCAGGCAGGGCGGCCAGGAGGCTTTCCGCTTCCTTCTTGGGATTGTGCACCTGCCACATGGCCACCAAGCGGTTTCCCCGGGTGGTGAGGAGGTAGGGGACCCCAAGCCGGTCAAGAAAGGTGCCGGCACGGCGTCGCAGCTCTAGGGTGGCCTCGCGCCTTCTCTCTTCCGCCAAACGGTGGCGCCCGGGAACCCCGGGGGGCTCCACCAAGGCCAGCACCCACTCCACCCCTTCCGTGAAGCCGAAGGCAAAAAGCCTCTCCGGCTCCGCCTCCCCCAGGATTAACCCCTCCAGCAAAGCCCCGCCCAGGGACTCTTCCCGCATTCTGTCTAAGGAGCGCTCCAGTCCCCTTACCCGAAGGATCCGGGCAGCCACCTCTAGAAGGCCGCGGGCTTGTCGCAAAGCCTCCGTCTCCCCATAGGCCACCAGCACCCCCTCCCCCGCTTCCAAGGCCACCCACCCTCGGCCTTCCCCCGGCTCCCTGGGGTGTTGGGGGGGCACGGGACCGGCGAATCCCAGCACCTCTCCCCAAGGGGCTACCCGGGCCAAGGGGAGGTTGGTGGCTTGGTAAAGGATCTCTAGGAAAGGGCGTTCCGGAAGCTTCACCAATAGGTCCAAAACCCCCACCAGGCCCATCCCCCCGCCCAGATGGAAGAGGCGCAAGGCCAGGGCCTTGGCCAACTCCTCCCGGCGAAGCCATGGGGGATGGGCCGCAACCCCAAGCCCCTCCCGGCGGGCATAGTCCAGAAGCTCAGGATCCGGGGAAGGGATGAGGAAGCCCGAGGCGGTGCGGTAGCGCCAGAGGTTCCCTTCGGGGCGGAAGAGGACCAGGGCTCCCTCCAGGGGTAAAAGGGGGCGGGGTTCCTCCAGGAGGTAGAGCACCGGCCGCTCTGCGGGGACCAGGACCTCGAGGCCCAGGTCTTGAACCAGGGCTTGGAAAGCAATGGAGGTTTTGCCAGATTCAAGGGTTGCCATTGTCTATTCCCACAATAGACCCCCCAGGCCACCCGGGAAAGAGGGTGGCCTTTGGGCCTCTGTACAAATCCAAGCCCATAATTGGTTTTTCCCCCAGTTGGCCCCACCCCCTCGGCCCCGCATCCTAAAGGGGAAAGGAGGGCCATGTTTCAAGGTTCCATTCCCCCTTTGCCCACGCCCTTCCGTAAGGGCCGCCTGGACGAGGAAGCCTTGCGCCGCCTCGTGGAGAGGGTTATCCAAGGGGGTTCCCACGGCCTCAGCGTGGGGGGGACCACCGGGGAGCCCGGAACCTTAACCTTGGAGGAGAGGAAGCGGGTCATAGAGGTGGCCCTGGACCAGGTGGCGGGCCGGGTTCCCGTCATCCCGGGGACCGGGGCCCTCAGGCTGGAGGAAACCCTGGAACTCACCCGCTTCGCCCAGGAGGCCGGGGCCCAGGGGGCCATGGTCATCGTCCCCTACTACCTGAAGCCCAACCAGGAGGGGCTATACCGCTACTTCGCCGAGGTGGCGAGGGCGGTGCCTGACTTCCCCTTAATCCTCTACAACATCCCGGGCCGAACCGGGGTGGAGATCGCCCCCAAGACCGTGGCCCGCCTGAGGCGGGAGTTTCCCCACATCGTGGGGCTCAAGCACTCCTCCAAGGACCTGGAGTACCTATCCCAGCTCTTCCAGGAGGCGGGCCGGGACTTTCTCGTTTTTTGCGGCCTGGAAAGCCTCACCCTGCCCATGATGAGCCTGGGGGCGGTGGGGACCATCGCCGCCACCGCCAACTGGCTGCCCCAGGAGGTGGCGCGGCTCACGGAACTGGCCCTCAAGGGGGATTACCAGGGGGCGAGGGAGCTCCACTACCACCTCCTCGAGGCCAACGAGGCCATTTTCTGGGATACCAACCCCATTCCTCTAAAGACGGTGCTTTCCTGGATGGGCCTCTTGGAGAAGGAGTGGCGCCTCCCCTTGGGCCCCACCACCCCCGAGGTGGAGGCCAGGCTAAGGGCCATGGCCCAGCGCTACGGGCTTTTGGAGGGGGCATGAAGCTTTGCCGCTTTATCAGCAAGGGCCGGGTCCACCAGGGGGTCTATCGGGATGGCCTCCTCCTGGACGAGGCAGGGGAGGCCCACGACCCCGAGGGGGTCACCTGGCTCCTTCCCTTTACCCCCGGCAAGGTGATCGGGGTGGCCCTGAACTACGCCGACCATGCGGAGGAGCTGGGCCTATCCCGCCCCGAGGAACCGGCCCTTTTTTGGAAGCCCAATAGCAGCCTCCTCCCCCACAAGGGGGTGGTGCGCTACCCCAAGGGGGTAGAGTTCATGCACTACGAGGTGGAACTGGCGGTGGTGGTGGGCCGGCCCATGCGCAAGGTAAAGGTTAAGGATGCCCTGGACTACGTCCTGGGCTATACCATCGCCAACGACCTGGTGGTGCGGGACTATGTTTCCAACACCTTCCGGCCTCCCATCCGGGCCAAGGGGCGGGACACCTTTGGCCCTCTTGGACCCTTTCTGGTGGTGGGGGGGGTGGAGGACCCTCAGAACCTCACCTTAAGGGCCTATGTGAACGGGGAGCTTCGCCAGGAGGGGCACACCTCGAGGATGCTCTACTCCGTGGCCGAGCTTTTGGAGTACATCTCGGAGTTCATGACCTTGGAACCCTACGACGTCATCCTCACCGGCACCCCCAAGGGCATAAGCCGGGTGGGGCCAGGGGATGTGATGCGGCTGGAGATCGAGGGCCTCGGGGCCCTGGAAAACCCCATTGAGGAGGAGGCATGAGGTACCAGGACCAGGTGGCGGGTATCCCTTGGGAGCGGATTGAGGCGATCAGGGAGGCCCTAAAGGGCTATACCGCTCTCCATTTCATCGGCGGGAAGTTCGTTCCTTCGGAAAGCGGCGAGACCTTCCCCACCCTAGACCCCTCCAACAACCAAGTCCTCTCCCGGGCGGCCCGGGGTGGGGAAAGGGAGGTGGACCGGGCGGCCAGGGCGGCCCACGAGGCCTTCCCGAAATGGAGCCGCACCCCAGCCCGGGAGCGGAAGCGCTACCTCCTGAGGATCGCGGAACTTCTGGAGAAGCACGCCGACGAGCTCGCCGTGGTGGAAGCCCTAGACGCCGGGCAGGCCTTGCGCATCGTGAAGGCCCAGGTGGCCCGCTCCGCGGAGAACTTTGCCTTTTACGCCGAGTATGCGGAGCACGCCATGGAAGACCGCACCTTTCCCGTAGACCACGACTGGCTCTATTACAGCCTGCGGGTCCCGGCGGGGCCGGTGGGGATCATCACCCCTTGGAATGCTCCCCTTATGCTTTCCACCTGGCGGATCGCCCCCGCCTTGGCCTTCGGGGACACGGTGGTCCTGAAGCCTGCGGAGTGGAGCCCCTTAACCGCCAGCAAACTGGCGGAGATCGTGCAGGAGGCGGACCTTCCCCCTGGGGTCTTCAACCTGGTGCAGGGGTTTGGCGAGGAGGCGGGGGCTGCCCTGGTGGCCCATCCCCTGGTTCCCCTCATCACCCTCACCGGGGAGACGGAGACCGGGAAGGTGGTGATGCAAAACGCCGCTAAGCACCTGAAACGGCTTTCTTTGGAGCTTGGCGGGAAGAGCCCGGCCTTGGTCTTTGCCGATGCTGATCTGGAGCGGGCTTTGGATGCGGTTGTGTTCCAGATCTACTCCTTCAATGGGGAACGGTGCACGGCCAGCTCCCGCCTCCTCGTGGAGGAGGGCATCTTTGAGAACTTCGTGGAAAGGGTGGCGGCAAGGGCCCAGGCCATCCGGGTAGGCCATCCCCTGGACCCTGAGACCGAGGTGGGGCCCCTGATCCACCCCGAGCACCTGGAGAGGGTCTTGGGTTACGTGCGCTCGGGCCTCGAGGAGGGGGCCAGGCTCCTCGCGGGGGGGAGAAGGGCCACCTCCTCCTTCCGCGGGGAGGACCTCTCTTTGGGGAACTACCTGGAGCCCACCCTCTTCGTGGGGGAAAATCACATGAAAATCGCCCAGGAGGAGATCTTTGGCCCCGTCTTAGTGGCCATTCCCTTCAAGGACGAGGAGGAGGCCCTTAGGAAGGCCAACGATAGCAGGTATGGCCTTGCGGCTTATGTCTTTACCCGGGACCTGGAGAGGGCCCACCGCCTGGCCCTGGAGCTTCAGGGGGGCCTCGTTTACCTGAATAGCCACAACGTGCGCCACCTTCCCACCCCCTTTGGCGGGGTTAAGGAGAGCGGGGACCGGCGGGAAGGGGGGTTGTACGCCCTGGAGTTCTACACCGACCTCAAGGCCGTGGGGCTTCCCTTAAAGCCCCCCCACGTGCCCCAGTTCGGAAAGAGGTGAGAGGATGGCGAGGACAGGAGCGGAATACCTAGAGGCCTTAAAGGAGCGCCCCCCAAACCTCTGGTACAAGGGGGAGAAGGTGGAGGATCCCACCACCCACCCGGTTTTCCGGGGAATCGTGCGCACCATGGCGGCCCTTTATGACCTCCAGCATGACCCTCGGTACCGGGAGGCCCTCACCTACGAGGAGCAGGGCAGGCGGCACGGGATGAGCTTCCTCATCCCCAAGACCAAGGAGGACCTCAAGCGCCGGGGCCAGGCCTACAAGCTTTGGGCGGATCAGAACCTGGGGATGATGGGCCGCAGCCCCGACTACCTCAACGCTGTGGTCATGGCCTATGCGGCCAGTGCCGAGTACTTTGGGGAGTTTGCGGAAAACGTGCGGAACTACTACCGCCACCTGCGGGACCAGGACCTGGCCACCACCCACGCCCTCACCAACCCCCAGGTGAACCGGGCCAAGCCCCCTTCCGCCCAGCCCGACCCCTATATCCCCGTGGGGGTGGTGCGCCAGACGGAAAAGGGGATCGTGGTGCGGGGGGCCAGGATGACCGCCACCTTCCCCCTGGCGGACGAGGTCCTCATCTTCCCCTCCACCCTTCTAAAGGAGGGGCCGGGCAGCGAGAAGTACGCCATCGCCTTCGCCCTGCCCACCTCCACCCCGGGCCTCCACTTCCTCTGCCGCGAGGCCTTGGTGGGGGGGGATAGCCCCTTTGACTACCCCCTTAGCAGCCGCCTCGAGGAGATGGACTGCCTGGTGATCTTTGACGATGTCCTGGTGCCTTGGGAGCGGGTCTTCATCTTGGGGAACGTGGAGCTATGCAACAACGCCTATGCCGCCACAGGCGCCTTAAACCACATGGCCCACCAGGTGGTGGCCTTGAAGACCGCCAAGACCGAGGCCTTCTTGGGGGTGGCGGCCCTGATGGCCGAGGGGATCGGGGCCGATGCCTACGGCCACGTGCAGGAGAAGATCGCGGAGATCATCGTCTACCTGGAGGCCATGCGGGCTTTCTGGACCCGGGCGGAGGAGGAGGCTAAGGAGAACGCCTTTGGCCTCTTGGTGCCTGACCGGGGGGCCCTGGATGGGGCAAGGAACCTCTACCCCAGGCTCTACCCCCGTCTTAGGGAGATCCTGGAGCAGATCGGGGCCAGCGGCCTCATCACCCTGCCCTCGGAAAAAGACTTCCAGGGGCCTCTAGCGCCTCTGTTGGAGAAGTACTTGCAAGGGGCCAGCCTGGAGGCTAAAGAGCGGGTGGCCCTCTTTCGCCTGGCGTGGGACATGACCCTCTCGGGGTTTGGGGCGCGGCAGGAGCTTTACGAGCGCTTCTTTTTCGGCGATCCGGTGCGCATGTACCAGACGCTTTACAACGTCTACGACAAGGAACCCTACAAGGAGAGGATCCGCACCTACCTTAAGGGCGCGCTTTCCGTGTTTGCCGAGGTGGGTGCGTGAGGGAAAGGGGCTTGGTCATGCGCGGGGAGGACCTTAGGGAAGCCTTCAAGGAGGCCTTGAGCCGCTTTGCCGCTGGGGTCACGGTGGTCTCGGCCCGCTTAGGGGAGGAGGAACGGGGCATGACCGCCACCGCCTTCATGTCCCTTAGCCTCGAGCCTCCCCTGGTGGCCTTGGGCATCCACGAAAAGGCGAGGCTTCTGCCCATCCTGGAGGCCTCCCGGGCCTTCACCGTCAGCTTTCTGAGGGAGGGGCAGGGGGCGGTTTCCCAGCACTTTGCCGGCAGACCCCAGGAGGGGGTGGGCTTGGTGGAGGGGAGGGTGGAAGGGGCCCTGGCGGTTTTGCGCTGCCGGTTGGAGGCGGTCTACCCCGGGGGAGACCACCGGCTTGTGGTGGGCCTTGTGGAGGCCATTGAGCTGGGGGAACCGGGCCTTCCCTTGGTGTACTTCGGCCGTGGCTACAGGAGGTTGGTATGGCCATCGTGAGGGTAGGGTTCATTGAGCTTTGGGTTAAGGACCTGGAGAGGAGCCTGGAGTTTTACCAGGGGCTTTTGGGTTTCCGCCTGGAGCATAGGGAGGAAAGAAGCGCCTACCTGCGGGGTTACGAGGAGCGGGAGTGGAGCCTGAAGCTCACCCAAGGGGCCTTCCCCGCCGTGCGCAGCCTGGGCTTTAAGGTGGACGAAGAGGGGGTGGACCAAGCCCTGGCCTGGGCGGAAAGGGAGGGGCTTCCCCACCGTTTGGAGACCGACTGGGGAAGGCCCAGGATGCTCCGGGTCCAGGACCCCTTTGGCTACCCCTTGGTCTTCTACCATGGGGCGGAGAAGCTTCCCCGCATCCTGCAGGAGTATCACCTCTACCGGGGGCCGGGGATTTTGCGCATAGACCACCTAAACCTCTTTTCCCCCGAGGTGGAAAGGGCTACCCGCTACTACCAAGAGGCCATGGGCTTCCGCCTCACCGAGTACACCGAGGACGAGGAGGGAAGGCTTTGGGCGAGCTGGCTTCACCGCAAGGGGAACGTTCACGACGTGGCCTTCACCAACGGGGAAGGCCCCAGGCTCCACCACTTCGCCTACTGGCTTCCCGACCCGATGGCCATCCTTAGGGCGGCCGACATCCTGGCGGGGGCCCGGAGGACGGACCAGATCGAAAGGGGTCCGGGGCGGCATGGGATATCCAACGCCATGTTCCTCTACCTTAAGGACCCGGACGGGCACCGTATAGAGCTTTACACCTCCGACTACCTCACCGTGGACCCCGACCTGCCCCCTGTGCGCTGGAGCCTGAACGACCCCAGGCGCCAGACCCTTTGGGGGCACAAGACCCCAAGAAGCTGGTTCCTGGAGGGCAGCGCGCTTCTGGACCTCGAGGACCGGCCCTTGCCCACCCGTCCCTCTCCGTTGGCCGGCATCCCCGAGCACGTGACCTAGTTGACGGGACAGATGTCCCTAGGTAGACTGAAAGGCAAACGGTCGTTAGTTAGACCCAATCCGGGCCTTGCCCGGTGGGAAAGGGACAAGGAGGGAAAAGCATGAAACGATGGTTGGCAGCCCTGTTGGTGTTGGCCCTTTCGGCCATGGCCCAGGAGGTTCTGAAGGTGGGGGTGGTGGTTTCGGCCACCGGCCCGGCAGCTTCCTTGGGAATCCCCGAGCGCAACACCTTCCTCATGCTCCAGGAGATGCTGGACCGGACGGGAGGTGTGGCCGGGCGCAAGGTGCAGTTCATCATCCTGGACGATGCCTCCGACACCACCCAGGCGGTGCGCAACACCCGGCGGCTGGTGGAGGAGGGCGTGGTGGCCGTGATTGGGACCACCACCACCCCGGCCTCCTTGGGCATGATCCCGGTGGTGGCCGAGGCCAAGGTGCCCATGATCTCCCTGGCAGCCAGCAAGGACATCATCCACCCCGTGGACGCCCAGCGCTTCTGGGTCTTCAAAACCCCCCAGACGGAGGAGCTCATGGCCCGGGCCATCGTGGCGGACATGGTGGCCCGAGGGGTGAAGACCGTGGGCTACATAGGCTTCAACGATGCCTATGGGGAAGGCTGGGCCCGCTTCTTTGAGGCCGAGGCCAAGGCTAAGGGCCTCCAGGTGGTGGCCAGCGAGCGCTACGCCCGCACCGACACCTCGGTGACCGGCCAGGCGCTGCGCCTTGTTGCTCGTCGGCCCGATGCTGTCCTTATCGGGGCCAGCGGCACGCCCGCCGTTTTGCCCCAGCGCACCTTGAAGGAGCGGGGGTACGCAGGCCTCATCTACCAGACCCACGGGGTGGCCAACCCCGACTTCCTGCGGGTGGGGGGTAGGGACGTGGAGGGCACCCTCCTGCCCGCTGGCCCCATCCTGGTGGCGGAGCAACTTCCCGGCACCTTCCCCAGCAAGCGGGTGGCCCTGGACTACATCCAGCGCTATGAGGCCAAGTACGGCATCGGCAGCTACTCCACCTTCGGGGCCCACGCCTGGGATGCCTGGCTCATCCTAAAGCCTGCCCTGGAGCGGGCCTTGAAGCGGGTGGATCCCGCCAAGGACCTGGCTTCCTTCCGCGCGGCCCTGCGGGACGAGATCGAAGCCACCCGGAACCTGGTGGCCAACCACGGGGTTTTCACCTTCAGCAAGGAGGACCACCTGGGCCTGCGCTTTGAGGACGCTGCGGTGATGGTCCGCATTGAGGGAGGCCGCTGGAAGCTGGAGCGCACCTTCCGCTAAGCCATGGACGTCACCATCCTCAGCTTCCTACTTCTGGACGGTCTGCAAAACGGGGTGGTCTACGGCCTTTTGGCCCTTTCCCTGGTCCTGGTCTTCGCCGTCACCCGGGTGATCCTGGTGCCCATCGGGGAACTCCTCATGTTTGCTCCCCTTTCCCTGGTGTGGCTTTTGGAAGGGGAGCTTCCCGGTACCCTGTGGCTGGCCCTGGCCCTGGGGGGGGCCTGGGCCCTCATGGCCCGGGGCCGGGGGGCCCTTCTGCCCCTTTTGGGAGGGGTGGGGCTTTTCCTCCTTTTCCTGGTAGCCCAGGGCAGGCCCTTTTTGGCCCATGGGGCGGTGGTGCTCCTGGTGGTCTACCTGGGGGTGGCCACCTATAGGGTCTTCTTCCAGCCCATGCGGGGGGCCACGGTGCTTTCCCTCCTCATCATGGCCGTGGGCCTGCACGTGGCCTACCAAGGCCTGGGCCTGGTTTTCTTCGGCCCCGAGCAGTTCCGTCCCGCCCCCCTCCTTTCCGGGGAGGTCATGGTGGGCCTTTCCTGGCAAGGGGTACTGGTCCTCCTCTTCGCCGCCTTGAGCCTGGCGGGCCTTTACCTCTTTTTCCGCCTTTCCCTCTTCGGTAAGGCCCTTTTGGCGGCAGCAGAGAACCACCTGGGGGCCAGGCTGCTGGGGATTCGCCCAGAGGAAGCGGGAATGGTGGCTTTTGCCATCGCCAGCATGTTGGCGGCCCTTTCCGGACTCCTTCTGGCTCCCCTTATCAACGCCGCCTACTTCATGGGCTTCATGCTGGGGCTTAAAGGGTTCGTGGCGGCCATCCTGGGGGGGCTTGCCAGTTACCCGGTGGCCTTCTTGGGGGCGCTTCTCGTGGGACTATTTGAAAGCTTTACCAGTTTCTACGCCAGCGCCTACAAGGAGGCCTTGGTCTTCCTACTCCTGGTGCCCGCCCTTTTCTACCAGAGCCTGAGGGCTAGGACGGTGGAGGAGTGATGCGCTACCTTTGGTTTTTGTTGCTCCTTTTGCCCTTGGTACTCTCGCCCTTTCCCTACTACCTCACCCTGCTGAACTTTTTCGCCCTCTCGGCCATGGTGGCCCTTTCCCTTTACGTGCTCACGGGCTTGGCGGGGATGACCAGCTTCGCCCAGGCGGCCTTCATGGGGATGGGGGCCTATGCCACAGCCCTTTTTACCCTTAAGCTGGGGCTTTCTCCATGGCTGGGACTTCTGGCGGGGTTGTGGTCGGCGTTTCTGCTGGCTTTGGTCCTGGGGGGGCTTACGGTGCGGCTGAAGGGCCACTTCCTGCCCCTTTCCACCATCGCCTGGCAGGTGGCCCTGTACATTCTGGCGGGGAACCTGGTGGGGCTTACAGGAGGGCACACCGGGCTTACCGATCTCCCCCCGTTGGGCCTCTTCGGCATCCCCCTGGACACGGGCCTTCGCTACGCCTTCCTTACCCTTTTCCTCTTGGTCCTCCTGATCCTGGCCCTCTACAACCTGCGCCATAGCCGCATAGGCCGGGCCCTTTTGGCCCTGAGGGGGGATGCCCTGGCGGCAGCCAGCTTCGGGGTGGATCCGGCAGCCCTCAGACTCAAGGCCTTTTTGCTCTCCGGGACCATCGCTGGCCTGGCTGGTTTTCTTTACGCCCACTTCCTGCGCTTTGTCAATCCCACGCCCTTTTCCCTCGAGGCCTCCATCAAGTACCTGGTGATGGCCGTGGCGGGAGGGGTGGGGAGCATTCCCGGAGTGCTTTTGGGAGCAGCTTTTTTCACCGGCCTCGAGGACTGGCTGAAGGACCTCCTGCCCCTTTTTCTGGGGCGGCAGGGGAACTACGAGACCATCGCCTACGGCCTCATCCTGGCCCTGATCCTCATCCTGGCACCCAAGGGCCTTTGGCCTATGCTGGAGCGGTTTTTACCCAAGAGGGGCCTCGGGGTACCCAAGGCGGAACCCTTTCCCTTGAGGAGCCCGGGTGGTCCCAGGGGTGAGGTGGTCTTGGAGGTGGCGGGTCTAACGAAGGCCTTTGGCGGGCTTTTGGCCGTGGCTGGCGTTTCCTTCGCCTTAAGGCGGGGAGAGATCCTGGCCCTTATCGGCCCCAATGGGGCGGGGAAGAGCACCACCTTCAACCTGGTGGCCGGGGCGTTGGTCCCCGACCGCGGCCGGGTTCGGCTCTTCGGTCGGGACATCACCGGGCTTCCCCCCCACGCCATCCACGCCTTGGGCTTGGGCCGCACCTTCCAGCACCCGCACCTTTTCCCCGAGCTCACGGTGCTGGAGAATGCCGCCTTGGGCACCTATGGGAGGACCAAGGCCGGGTTTTTCCAGGGCCTTTTGGGCCTCTCCCGCAAGGAGGAGGAGCGGGCCTTGGCCACCGCCTATCGGGCGCTGGTGCGGGTGGGGCTTGAGTCCTTGGCCCTGGAGAGGGCCGAGCGCCTTTCCGTGGGCCAGCAGCGCCTTTTGGAGATCGCCCGCCTCTTGGCCTCAGGGGCGGAGGTGCTCCTTTTGGACGAGCCGGGGGCGGGTCTTAGGGCGCGGGAAAAGCAGGAGCTCGCCTCCTTGCTCCGCTCTTTGGCCCAGGAGGGCTACACGGTGCTCATCGTGGACCACGACATGGACCTCATCATGGGCCTCGCCGATCGGGTGGTGGTGATGAACTACGGGGAGAAGATCGCGGAGGGTCTGCCCAGGGAGGTGCAGAAAAACCCCTTGGTGCGGGCGGCCTACCTGGGGGAGGAGGAGGCGGCATGAGCCTGCTTGGGGTGGAGGGTCTTACCGTGCGCTATGGGCCCCTCGAGGCGGTGCGGGAGGTCAGTTTTTCCTTGGAGGAGGGGGAGGCCCTTACCCTCATCGGCCCCAACGGGGCGGGGAAGACCAGCGTGCTAAGGGGGCTTCTGGGCCTGGCCCAGGCCGAGGGGAGGGTCTTGCTGGACGGGGAAGAGCTGAGGGTGCGCACCCCGGAGGCCCTCCTTGCCCGGGGTCTGGTCCTGGTGCCGGAGGGCCGGGCCCTGTTCCCGGGGCTTTCCGTGGAGGACAACCTCCTCTTGGGGGGCTTTACCCGCTTCCGCCGGCGGGAGAACCTCAGGCCGGACCTGGAGAGGGTCTATGCCCTTTTCCCTAGGCTTCTGGAGAGGAGAAGGCAGCTTGCCGGTACCCTTTCCGGTGGGGAGCAGCAGATGCTGGCCATTGGCCGCGCCCTCATGGCGAGGCCCCGCCTCCTCCTCCTGGACGAGCCCTCCTTGGGCCTGGCTCCCCTGATGGTGCGGGAGATCTACCGCATCCTTAGGGAGCTTAAGGGCGCGGGGACCACCCTCCTTTTGGTGGAGCAAAACGCCAAGGTGGCCTTGGCCCTGGCGGACCGGGGGCTGGTGCTGGAGGCGGGGGAGGTGGTCCTCGAGGGTCCAGCCCAAGCCTTAGGGCAGGATCCACGGGTGGTGGAGGCCTATCTTGGCCTGGCCCGGGTGGAGGAGGGATGAAGGAGGATGCCTTCATGCGTACCCTGGGCCTGACCCTGGAGCGCCTGGCCCCGGGGGAGGCGGTGGTGGCCGGGGTGGTGGGGGAGGAGCACCTAAACCTCCACGGCACCGCCCACGGCGCCTTTCTCTATGCCTTGGCGGATAGCGCCTTCGCCTTGGCCAGCAATGCCCGGGGGCCTGCGGTGGCCCTTTCCTGCCGCATGGACTATTTCCGACCCCTCTCACCTGGAGCCAAGGTGGAGGCGGTGGCCCAAGAGGTGAACCTTTCCCGGCGCACCGCCACCTACCGGGTGGAGGTGGTTTCCGAGGGCAGGCTGGTGGCCCTGTTCACGGGCACGGTGTTTCGCCTGGGAGGTGAGGCAGAATGATATACCAACCGGAACTGGAGACCTTGCCTAGGGAGAAGCTTAGGGCTTTACAGGAGGAAAGGCTTAGGGCCGTGGTGGCTTACATCTATGAGAGGGTGCCCTTTTACCGGCGCCTTCTGGACGAGGCCGGGGTGGACCCCAAGGGGGTGCGGACCCTGGAGGACCTCCCCAAACTCCCCTTTACCAAAAAGGACCACCTAAGGGAAAACTACCCCTTTGGCCTCTTCGCCGTGCCCCTTGCCGAGGTGGCCCGCATCCATGCCAGCAGCGGCACCACGGGAAAGCCCACGGTGGTGGGCTACACCAAGAAAGACCTGCAGGTCTTCGCGGAGGTGGTGGCCCGTTCCCTGGCCGCCGCCGGGGCCAGGCCGGGGATGATGCTGCACAATGCCTACGGCTATGGCCTCTTCACCGGGGGCTTAGGCCTGCACGGGGGAGCCGAGGCCTTGGGGATGGCGGTGGTGCCGGTATCCGGGGGCATGACCGAGCGGCAGCTCATGCTGATTCAGGACTTCCGCCCGGAGGTGATCTCCTGTACCCCCTCCTACGCCCAGACCTTGGCGGAGGAGTTCAGGAAGCGGGGAGTATCCCCGGAGGAGCTCCCCTTGGAGTATGCGGTCTTGGGGGCAGAGCCTTGGACCGAGGCTATCCGGAAGCAGGTGGACGAGGGCCTTGGAGTGCGCAGCACCAACATCTACGGGCTATCCGAGATCATCGGTCCTGGGGTTGCCAACGAGTGCGTGGAGGAACGCCAGGGAAGCCACATCTGGGAGGACCACTTTCTTCCCGAGGTGGTGGATCCCCAAAGCGGTGAGCCCCTTCCCGAGGGCCAGGTGGGGGTCTTGGTCTTCACCACCCTTACCAAGGAGGCCATGCCCCTACTGCGCTACTGGACGGGGGACCTGACCTTCCTCACCTATGAGGCCTGTTCCTGCGGCCGAACCCACGTGCGCATGGGGCCCATATTGGGGCGCACCGACGATATGCTCATCATCCGCGGGGTGAACGTCTATCCCACCCAGGTGGAGGCGGTGCTCCTGGGTATCCCCGAGGTGGAGCCCTACTACCAGATTGTGGTGCGGCGGGAAGGAACCTTGGACGAGGCGGAGCTTAAGGTGGAGGTCTCGGAGGCCTTCTTCCAAGAGATCGGCCGCAAGGCCCTCTCCGATGAGGTCATAGAGGCGGACCACCGCCTCCACGCCCTTAGGGAGAAGGTAGCCCACAAGATCAAGGACACCATAGGCGTAAGCATGAGGGTGACCCTCCTGGCCCCGGGAGAGGCCCCCAGGAGCGAGGGCGGAAAGCTGAGGCGGGTCTTGGACCTGAGGAGGCGGTAGCCATGCGGTCCATCCCCATTGGCTTTGAGGCGGTGTTTGAGACCGTGGTGACCCCGGAGATGACCGTGAACTTTGAGGAACTTGGGCCGGTCCACCCCGTTTACGCCACTTACTGGATGGCCAAGCACATGGAGCTGGCCGGGCGCAAGATCATCCTGCCCTTTTTGGAGGAAGGGGAGGAGGGCATCGGAAGCTATGTGGAGGTGCGCCATTTGGCGTCGGCCTTGCCGGGGATGCGGGTGCGCATCCTGGCCCGCCACGAGCGCACGGAGGAAAACCGGGTCTACGCCAGCATGGAGGCCTACAACGAGCTGGGGGACCTGATCGGCCGGGGGCGCACGGAGCAGGTGATCCTGCCCAAGGAAAAGGTGAAGGCCCTTTTTGCCCGCTTGCGGGAGAGGTGGGAGGCCTATGGCCACTCCCGGGGTTAAGGCCACCTGGGACCCCGTTTCCTAAAGCCGCAGGGGCTTGCCGGCCACTATGAGGTAGACGGCCTGGGCGGCTTCGGCCAATAGGGCGTTCACCTGGCCCAAAAGGTCCCGATAGCGCCGGGCCAGAGGGTTTGCCGGGACAATCCCCATCCCTACCTCGTTGGAAACGGCGATGACCCGCTTGCCGCTGGACCCCACCACCTGGAGAAAGCGCCGGGTCTCCGCCACGGGGTCCAGGCCCTTTTCCAAGAGATTGGCCACCCAAAGGGTAAGGCAGTCCACCACCACCGTGGGGTGGCGGGCCTGTTCCAGGGCTTCCGCCAGATGGAGGGGTTCTTCCAGGGTCTCCCAGGTGGGAGGGCGTTCTGCCCGGTGGCGGGCGATCCTTTCCTGCATCTCCGCATCCCGGGCTTCCGCGGTGGCGATGAGGGTGGCATAGGGACCGGCTAGGCTTTGCGCATAGCGGCTTTTACCGCTTTTGGCCCCGCCCAGGAGCAGGACCAGGCCGGGCGGAGGCGGGGGGTCCGGATCCCTTCCTCTTGCCGCTTCCTTGGGCCCAGAAGGGATGCTATGGCCTAGGACAAGCCCCAGGCCCCGGTGGAGGCGGTTTAGGTCCAGGTGCTCCTCCAGGGCGTCGGCGAGATGGTCTAGGGCTTCCTCCAATCCCCTGGCCTCCCGGCCAAAGAGGGCTCGTTGGACCCCGGGGTTTTCCAGGAGGCCGTGGAGCCAGGTGGCCAGGAGGGGGCCTTCCTGATGTACCAAAGGAAGCCCCTGGCCGTGGTGGATCTCGTAGCCCTCCACCTCGAGGCCGTTAAGCCTGGCCCAAAACCCCTCGAGCCCGCTGAGCCGGATCTGGCTTCGGCGCACGGTCTTCTCCCTGGCCATCCGTACCCGGAAGGGGAGGAGGCCAAGGCCCGGGAACACCCCCTGGGCCTCCACGCCCGCTTCATCCCAGAGGAGCTCCGCCAACATCTCCGCCCCACCGCAGAGGGCCAGCACCGGCTTGCCGGCGTCTAGATGCGCCTGAAGGAGAGGGAAGAAGGGGCGAAGCCAGGCCAGGTCCTTGGCGGGCAGGCGGCTACCCGGCAGGATGAGGAGTTCGGCGCCCTCGGCTTCCTCTAAGGTGCGGGCGTACACGGGGCGGGCCAGCTCCGAAAGGGGCCAGAACTCGTCCAGGTTGGAGGCGTGAGGGTAGCGCAGGATGGCCACCTTGGGGCCTGGCCCCTTTTGGGGCACGGGGCGGAAGCCATCCTCCTCGGGCAAAGCCACGGAGAGCATGGGCAAGGTGCCCAGGACGGGTATCCCCGTCCAGCCCTCGAGGAGACCATAAGCCGGTTCCAAAAGGCGGAAATCGCCCCGGAACTTGTTGAGGACGAAGCCCAAAAGCCTTTCCCGGTGTTCCCCCAGTAGGGCCCAGGTGCCGTAGAGGGCGGCCAGTGCCCCACCCTGGTCCACGTCCGCCACCAGGAGGGCCCTGGCTCCCGCCCACTCCGCCACCTGGAGGTTGGACAGGTCGGGCCAGAGGTTTCGCTCCACCGGGCTTCCCGCCCCTTCCAGGACCAGGAGGTCAAACTCGCCTCCTAGGGTTTCCAAGGCCTCGCGCACAGGCCTTTCCAGATGGGGTCGGCGTTCCGCCCAAGGGAGCCCCGAAAGGAAGGGGTCCAGCTGGCCCAGGACCACCACCTGGCTTCCCATCTCGCCCAGGGGCTTGATGAGGACAGGGTTCATGCGGGGATCGGGTTCAACCCCCGCTGCCAGGGCCTGTAGCCACTGGGCGCTGGCCATCTCCCCGCCGCCCACCACCCGGGCGTGGTTGGACATGTTTTGGGCTTTAAAGGGCGCCACCCTTAGCCCCTGGCGCCGGAAGTGGCGGAGGAGCCCAGCGGTAAGCAGGCTTTTCCCCACGCCGCTTCCCGTGCCCCAGACCATGAGGGCCTTAGCCTGCACCCAGCACCTCCGGGACCCTATCGGGCAAGACCCAAGGAGGCATGCCCTCCCGTAGCCTTCCCGCCGCCTGGGTAAGGGAGGCAGCGGGTGCCTTCACCTCCTCACTATACTTGGGACAACATGGACACCAGGGCCTCGATGGCCTCCTCCCTTTGGGCGGAAAGCCTCAGCCACTCCGGCAGGCCGAAGCTGGTGGCGTCCCGCACCCTTATCCCCTTTTCCCGAAGTTTCCGGGCCACCTCCGTGGCCTGGCCCACCCGCACCAGGAGGAAGTTGGTGGGGCTTTCCCGCACCTCGAGGCCCAGTTCCCGAAGCCTCTGGGCCAGGAGGCGCCGCAAGCGGTGGAGCTCGGCCTTAGCCCTGTCCAACCACGCCTGGGCCTCGGGGTCCAGGTGCCCCTCTAAAAGGGCCTCCCCATACACGGAAACCGGCCAGGAGGGGGCCAGGTTACGAAAGGGGGTAAGGTCCAAGGCGGCCACCAGGTACCCCGCCCGCACTCCCGTGAGGCCATGGGCCTTGTTGGGGCTATAGAGCCGCCAGGCGTTTTGGGGTAGGGGAATAGGGGTTTCCAACAACGGGTAGTAGGCCAGGTCCAGCACCAGGGCTCCCCCGGCCCTGGTTGCGGCCTCCTCCAGAAAGGGGTAGACCTCCCCCGTGGGGTTGTTGGGCACGCAGAGGAAGGCCAAGGAGCTTCTGGGTAAGAGCCGAAGGAACTCCTCGGGGCTTTCCGTTTCCCAAAGGGGCAGGTCCAAGGCCCGGGCGGCCCGGGCGTACTCGCTGAAGGTGGGCTGAAGGAGGAGAATGGGGCCTCTTAGGAAGTTCCAACGGACCAGGCGGTGGATGAGTTCGCTGGTGCCCGTGCCCACGGCCACGTGGGTTTCCGGGACCCCGTGGCTTTCCGCCAGCAGGCGGTGGAGCCTCCTGTAGAGGGGGTCCGGGTAGCGGCTGGGATCGGCCCGCCGTAGGTATTCCAGGATTACCGGATTGGGCCCTAAGGCATTGACGTTGGTGGAGAAGTCGTGGAGGGGCTCGGGGCCTCCATCGGGTCCCCCGTGGATAGGCGTTAGCACGTCTCCCAGCACGCCTTCCATGCTACGCCTTTCTGCCGTAAAGACCGTGGCCCTGGCCCTGTTCCCACTGCCCGCCCCTTGGGAAAAGGGGTTATGGCCGCCCAAGGCGGTCACCTGCGGGGTAGTGTGGGAAAGGGGGAGGCTGGTGTAGAGGACCGGCGCTTACACTTTCCACGTTTCCACACCGGAAGGGAAACTGGGGGCGTGAAGGGGACACGGGTGTATCTGCTTTCCGAGGCCCGGGGCCTTTCCCGGGACCTCTTGGGGGGAAAGGGGTTTGGGCTCGTGGAGATGGCCCGGGCGGGGCTTCCCGTTCCCCCGGCTCTCATCATCACCACGGAGGCTTGCCGCCTTTTCTTGCGGGAGGGGGCCGTCCCTGGTCTATGGGAGGAGGTCCGGGCTAAGATGGCGGCCCTCGAGGGCCTGGTAGGGAAACGCTTCGGCAAAGGGGAGGGGAATACCCCTCCCCTTCTGGTTTCCGTGCGGAGCGGGGCCCCGGTGTCCATGCCCGGGATGATGGACACCATCCTCAACCTGGGCCTGACCCTGGAGGGGGTGGAAAGCCTGGCCCGGGCTTCAGGGAACCCCCGCTTCGCCTGGGACACCTTCCGCCGGCTGCTTGCCATGTATGGGGAGGTGGTCTTGGGGGAAAAGGCCGAGGTGTTTGAGGGCCTGCTTTCCGCCTTAAAGGAGAAGCGGGGCGTGCAAAGCGACGCCGAGCTTACCGCCGAGGACCTCGAGGCCCTTTCCTTCCGCTACCTGCGCCACCTGGAGGAACGGGGTACCCCCTTCCCCCTGGACCCCTGGCTCCAGCTAGAGGGGGCTATAGAGGCGGTCTTCCGTAGCTGGTCCAACCCCAGGGCCAAGGCCTACCGCCGTATCTACGGCATTCCGGAGGACCTAGGCACCGCGGTGGTGGTCCAGGCCATGGTCTACGGGAACCTGGGGGAGGACTCGGGGACGGGGGTGGGCTTTACCCGTAACCCCGCCACCGGGGAAAAGGGCCTTTACGGGGAGTACCTGAGGAACGCCCAGGGGGAGGATGTGGTGGCGGGGATCCGCACCCCCGAGCCCCTTAGCCGCTTGCGGGAATATGCCCCCGAGCTCTACCGGGAGATTGAAAGGGTAGCGGATCTTTTGGAACGCCATTTCCGCGACATGCAGGACTTTGAGTTCACGGTGGAGCGTGGGCGCTTGTACCTTCTCCAGACCCGCTCGGGCAAGCGCACGGCCCAGGCGGCGGTCCGTATCGCCGTGGAGATGGCGGAGGAGGGTCTCATCAGCAAGGAAGAGGCCGTGCTTCGGGTGGAAGCCAACGCCCTCCCTGGCCTCCTCAAGCCTGCGGTGGACCGGAATAACGCCCCAGAGCCCATCCTAAAGGGGCTTCCCGCCAGCCCTGGGGCCGCGGTGGGGCACGTGGTTTTCAGCAACGAAGGGGCGGAGCGCTACACGGCCCAGGGGTTGCCCACCATCCTGGTGCGCCCGGAAACCACCCCCGAGGACATCACCGGCATGTACCTTTCCAAGGGAATCCTCACCGCCCGGGGGGGCCTCACCTCCCATGCGGCGGTGGTGGCCCGGGGCCTGGGGGTGCCGGCGGTGGTGGGGGCGGAGGGCCTGAGGGTGGCCCCGGAGGAGGGCCGGGCCTGGGTGGACGGTCTTGAGATCCGGGAGGGGGACCTCCTCACCCTGGATGGAAGCACCGGGGAGGTCTTCCTGGGGGCGGTGCCCTTGGCTGAGGCGGCGGGTGAGGAACTTTTGCAGAAGCTCCTTTCCTGGGCTGAACCCCACCGCACCTTGGGGGTTAGGGCCAACGCTGACACCCCTTCGGATGCGGAAAGGGCCCGAGCCTTTGGGGCTGAAGGGATCGGCCTCTGCCGCACGGAGCACATGTTCTTTCAGGAGGAGCGCCTGCCCTGGGTGAGGCGGCTTATCCTGGCCCGTACCCCGGAGGAGGAGGCCGAGGCCTTAGAGAGGCTTTATGCCTTCCAAAAGGAAGATTTTAAGGCCATCTTGAGGGCCATGGATGGCCTGCCTGTGACCGTGCGCCTTTTGGACCCTCCCCTCCACGAGTTCCTGCCACCCTTAGAGGAGCTTCGGGAAAGGGCCGAGGCCGGGGATGAGGAGGCTAAGGCTCTTGGGGAAAGGGCCAAGGCCCTATCGGAGCAGAATCCCATGCTGGGCTTCCGGGGAATCCGCCTTCTCCTCCTGAGGCCCGGTATTTTCCGCATGCAACTCAAGGCCCTCTTGGAGGCGACCAAGGAGCTGAGGGAGGAGGGTTTTGACCCCCGGCCCGAGGTCATGATTCCCCTGGTGGCCGACCCCAAGGAGGTGGAACGGGCTAGGACCTTGGCCGAAGAGCTTTTCCAGGAGTACGGCCCCATCCCCTTCGGCACCATGATGGAAACCCCAAGGGCCGCCCTTCTGGCCTCGGAGATCGCTCCTTTGGTGGACTTCTTCAGCTTCGGTACCAACGACCTCACCCAGATGGCCTTTGGCCTCTCCCGGGACGATGCCGGCAAGTTCCTGCCCCAGTACGTGGAAGAAGGCCTGTTTCCCTTTGACCCCACCGAGCGCCTGGACGAAAAGGGGGTGGGAAGGCTGATAAGGATGGCCGTGGAGGAGGGAAGGCGGGCTAACCCCAGGCTCAAGGTGGGCCTTTGCGGGGAGCATGGGGGGGAGGCCCGGAGCGTGGCCTTTGTGGTGGATTTTTTGGACTACACCTCGGCAAGCCCCTTTAGGGTGCTCACGGCCCGCCTGGCGGCGGCCCAGGAGGGGCTTCGGACCTCGAGGGCCGAGGCGGGTGAGGCGTTTGCTCCTTAACGTTTAGGTTTGGAGTTGGGCTGGTAACTAACCGGGGTTGGGTCCCAGGGGGGTGGCCAGCACCCCCTTGGGCTCGCGGGCTCCTTAAATATCCAGGACGTAGCCTGGGGAAGGGATTTGCCGGTATTCCCACTTTGGCGAAGCCAAGGTGGGGCGGGTTCAAAAGGCCCTAACCTCTATCCCCGCCTCCTCCAGGGCCCTGCGCACGGCCTTGGCCACCAGGGGGGCGTTGGGGTTGTCCCCGTGGATGCAGAGGGTTTCCGCTCGGACCTCCACCTCCCCGCCGTCTAGGGCTTCCACCTTCCCTTCCAAAACCATCCTGAGGGCTCGCCGGGCAGCTTCTTCTGGATCGCTGATCCAGCTTCCTGGCAGGGAGCGGGGGGCCAGCTGGCCGCTTTTCAGGTACGCCCGTTCGGGGAAGGCCTCGAGGACCACCCTTAGCCCCGCCCCCCTGGCCTCTTCCTCATATACGGTGCCGGGAAGCACCACCAGGGGAACCTCCGGGTCAAAGGTCTTCACCGCCTCGGCGATGGCCCGGGCAGTTTCCCGGTCCCGGCAGGCCTTGAGGTAAAGGGCTCCGTGGGGCTTCACGTGGTGAAGCCTTAGGCCCTCCGCCCGCAGGAAGGCGTAAAGGGCCCCCATCTGGTAGAGGACATCCGCGTACACCTCCTCGGGGCTTAGGGCCATCTCCCTGCGACCGAAGCCCACCAGGTCCGGGAAGCCCGGGTGGGCGCCCACCGCCACCCCGTGGGCCTTGGCCAGGGCCACCGCCTCCCGGATGCGGGCGGGGCTTCCCCCATGGAAGCCGCAGGCCAGGTTCACCGAGGTTACCAGGGGGAAGATCTCCCGGTCGTGCCCGTAGGTGAAGGCCCCGTAGGACTCTCCGGCATCCGCGTTGAGATCGACGAACACGTTACACCTCCTTCACAGGGAAAGCTTAACCTCCCCTTCCCCGTGGAAGAGGCTAAGCTCAGCCCTGGCTTCCGGTACAAAGGAGTTCCCCTTCCGTACCAAGGGGACGTCATGCCCAGGAAAGAGGCGGTGGTACCGAAGAATACGCGCCCGGCTCTCAAGGGCTAGTTGGGGGTTCCAACAGGGGAGCGCCGGAGGGCCTTCCAGGTCAAAGCGGCTTTTAACGGCATCGCTTGCTAGGACACCCACGCCCTCCACCTCGAGGCCCACCAGCCCAGGGGTGTGTCCAGGAAGGTGAATAAGGCGAAGGCCAGGAAGGATCTCCCGTTCACCCGACACCACCTTTAGGTGGAAATGGTCAAGAAGATAGAGGGAACTATATAGGCAGGCGGGGTCCGCCATGGGGTTCTTGGCCACCTCTTCTGCGTGGGCCAACTCAAGACGGTGAAGGACCACCTCCGCCCAGGGGAAGAGGTCTAGGTTAGCTGCATGGTCAAAGTGCAGGTGGCTTATGACCACTACCTCCACGGTTTCGGGAGGTATGCCGAGGGCCTCGAGGCGCCCATAAAGCCCTTCCCTCTCCGCAAAGCCCAGGGTATCGTAGAGGACGGTCTTCGCGGCCTGGACCACGTACGCACTGGAGGCGCCCAGGTAGCCGCGCTGGGTTTTCCCAGGAAATCCCGTCCAAAAAGGGATAACCTCCATCCTATCCCCCCGTCATGGTGCGGGGTAGCCAAAGGGCCATCCCCGGAAAGGCCACCAGGAGGACCACCACCAGGAGAAGTACTCCCATGAAAGGCAGGGCGTAGCGGGCGATGTGGAAGAGGTCCTCCCCGGTTAGGGACTGAATGACGAAGAGGTTGAAACCCACCGGGGGTGTGATCTGGGCCAGTTCCACCATGATGACCAGATAGACCCCAAACCACAAGGGGTCTACCCCGATGGCCTTCACCACGGGCAGGATCACGCTGATGGTGAGGACCACTATGGAAATGCCGTCCAAGAACCAACCCAAAACGATGTAGACCAGGCTCAGGAAGAAGATGAGGGCCACGGGGGTAATCCCTGCCTCCACCGCCCAAGCGGCCAGGGCCCGGGGGATGCCGGTGAAGCCCATGGCCAGGGTCAGGACCCCCGCGCCCGCCAGGATCAGGCCGATCATGCTGGTGGTGCGGATGGCCCCCATTAGGCTTTCCCAAAACATCCTGGGGGACAGTTCCCGGTTTAGCCCCGCCAGGAGGAGGGACCCCGCCACACCGATGGCCGCTGCTTCCGTGGGGGTGGCTACCCCTAGGTAGATGGAGCCTAAGACCAAGAGGATGAGGAAGAGCACGGGAAAAACACCCAGGAGGCCGGCCAGGACCTGGGCCAGAGGTTTCCGGGGCTCCCGGGGAAGTTCCTTGCGGTGGCGAAGGGCCATAATGGCTACCAGAAGCATAAAAAGCAAGGTTAGGACCGCTCCCGGTACCACCCCCGCCATGAATAGGCGGGCTACGGAGACCTCGGCCATAACCCCGTAGACAATCATGATGACGCTGGGAGGGATGAGGAAGCCCAGGGTTCCGGCCCCCGCCAGGGAACCCAGGGCCAGGGGCTTGGGATAGCCGCGGTGTAGCAGCTCCGGTAGGGTGAAGCGGCCCACGGTGGCGGTGGTGGCGGCGGAGGAGCCGATGACGGCGGCAAAAAGGGCGCTGGCCACCACGTTCACGTGGAGAAGCCCTCCCGGGAGGCGGGAAAGAAGGGGGCTAAGCCCCTGGAAAAGCCCCTGGGCCAGCCGGGAGCGGTAGAGGATTTCCCCCATCCAAACAAACAGGGGTAAGGCGGCTAGGCTCCAGCCCGAGGTGGAGGTCCAAAGGGCGGTGGCCAGGTTGGGTCCCACCGGGGCGGAGGTAAAAAAAGCCAGCCCAGCCATTCCCACCAGCAGGAGGGTCAGGCCCACATGGACGCCCAAGGCCAGGAGAAGCAAGAGAAGGCCCACCAGGATGAAACTCTCCCCTAAGAGGTTCATCCCTCCTCTCCCTTCCACGTTTTCAGACCCAACTCCAGGAGGGCTAGGGTGAAGAAGGTGAGGCCCACTGCCAGGAAGCTTTGCGGCAGCCAAAGGGGTAGGGGAAGGAGTCCCGGGGCCAGGTCCCCGTAGCGGTAGCTTTCCCCCACCCTAAGCCAGGCTTGCCAGGTGGCGTAAAGGGTGGCGAGAAACCCGAGCCCCAGAGCCATGGACTCCGCCCACCGCTTTGCCGGCTTCGGCAACTTCTCCAGCAAAAGCCGCACCCGGATATGCCCCCCGGCCCTCAGGGTGGGGGCAAGGCCCAGGAAGATGAGCCCAGCCGTGGCGAACCCTGCCATCTCCAAGGCCGAGGGCACCACGAAGCCCACATACCGCCCCGCCACCTGGGCCAGGATCACCAGGAGGATGAAGAGCCCCATAAGGGCTGCAAGGAGCTCGGATAGGCGGAAGAGGCCCTCGAGGACCTTCCTCAACAGGCTCATCGCCCCAGGTACTGCCGGTAGACCTTTACCCCCGTGGCCCCGGCCTGCCTTTGCCATTCCAGGATCATGGTCTGTCCTACCTTCTTGAGGTCGGCCAGCAGGGCAGGGGAGGGCTTGACCACCTGCAGACCCCGGCTCGCCAGGGTCTGAAGGGCCTTTTCCTCCTGTTCCTGGCTCAGCCGCCAGCCCCGCTCCTCTGCCCGCTTGGCCGCCTGCAACAGGGCTTCCCGGTCTTGGGCGGAAAGGCTTTCAAAGGCCCTCCGGCCGATGACCACCATGTTCTTGGGTATCCAGGCCTTCACGTCGTAGAAGTAGCGGGCGAAGTCCCAGGCCTGGCTATCTACCCCTGTTACCGGGGAGGTGATCATGGCTTCCACGATCCCGGTGGCGAAGGCCTGGGGGATGTCGGCGGCCTCCACCTGGACCGGGGACATGCCAAGAAGCTCCGCCAGCCGGGCGGTGGCCGGGTTGTAAGCCCGGAAGCGCATGCCTTTCAGATCTGCCCCTGAGTTTACAGGCCGTTTGGTGTAGAGCCCCTGGGGTGGCCAGGGTACCGCGTAAAGAAAGACCACGCCCCGTTGCGCCAGCCACTTCTCCACCTCCGGACGCTGGGCCTGGTAGAGCCGGCGCGCCTCCTCGTAGCTGGTGGCCACGAAGGGGATGGAGTCCAGGTTGAAGAGGGGGTTTTCATTGGCCAGAAGGGACATGAGCACCTCCCCCATCTGCACCTGCCCGTTCCTCACCGCCGGCAGGATCTGGGGATGGGGGAAGAGGGAACCGCCGGGGTGGACAGTGATCTTTAGCCGCCCTCCCGTGGCTTCCTCCACCTCCTTGACGAACTGCTGGATGTTTTGCGTGTGGAAGTTGGCCGGGGGATAGGGGGTGGCCATGTTCCAGGTCTGGGCTTGGGCCGCTACTACCCATACGACAAGGCCTACCAACAGGCTCCGCATACCTATACACCTCCTATCGCATTCTAGCGCTTGGGCACCCGGTCCACGAACTCGTTGGTGTAGGTGCGCTTGAGGTCGATCTTGGCCCGGGCCACGTTGGGGTCAAAAGCGGAAAGTACGGTAAGAGGCCGTAGGGGAGCAGTATCGCTGAACCGCCCCGTGGGCGAGAAGGCTTCCAAGGAGTTTTTGAGGACCTTGAGGTACAGGGCCCGGTCGCCCAGGAAATACTCCTCCGGCAGTACGGCGGCGATTTCCTCAGGGGTCTTGCCCTGCATCCACCTCAGGCCCCGCACCATGGCGTTTACCAGGCGCTGGGCGGTGTCGGGGTTGCGCTCCAACCATGCCCGGGTGGTGTAGAGGACGGCGGCAGGGTATTCTCCTCCCAGTACCTCCCGCGTACCCTTGGTGCTACGGGTATCCGCCAGCACCTTGATGAGGCCCCGTTCCTCTAAGAGGGTTATCGCGGGCTCCACGTTGGAGATGGCATCCACCTGGCGGTTTTGCACCGCTGCCACCGCCTGGGCGCCCACGGAAACCCCGATCGCCGATATATCCGTGGGCCTAAGCCCGTTTTTTACCAGGAGGTAGTTGAGGAAAAAGTGCGTGGAGCTACCCGGGGCCGTGACCCCCACCTTCCGGCCCTTGAGGTCGGCGATGCTCCGCACCTGGTCTGCCAGGTCCGTACGCACCCCGAGGACGATGGCCGGGTACCGCCCCACCTGAACGAAGGCCACGATATCCCGCCCCTGGGCCTGCATCTGGATGGTGTGGTCGTAGAAGCCCATCACCACCTCCACGCTCCCTCCCACCAGGGCCTGGAGGGCCCTCGAGCCCGCCTGCAGGTCCTGGATCACCACGTCCAGGCCCTCCTCCTTGAAGAAGCCCAGGCGTTCCACCACGGTGAGGGGTAGGTAAACCACCGCCGTCTTTCCCCCCACCCCCAGGATCACCCGCTTGGGGCCCGTCTGGGCCCCAGCCAAGGGTGAAGCCAAGGTCAACAGGCTTACCAACGCCGTCACCAACGCCTTTCGCATAAATCCCCCCTCCTTATCCTTGTCCTCCTTCCGCCTTGGGGTGCCAGCGGACCAGCCGTTTTTCCACCTGGCCCACCAGGGCATCCAAGACCAGCACGAAAACCATCAGCACCACCATGCCAGCGAACACCCCCGTGGTGTCGAAGACCCCTTCCGCCTGGGCGATGACGTAGCCTAAGCCGGCGGCGCTCCCCAGGTACTCCCCCACCACGGCCCCGATCACCGCGAAGCCAATAGAGGTTCTCAGGCTGGAGAAGATCCAGCTGGCTGCGGCCGGGAGGTATACGTGGGCAAGAAGATGACCAGACCGGGCCCCGAGAAGCCGAGCATTCTGTAGGATTACGGGGCTCACCTCCTTGACCCCCTGGTAGGTGTTGAAGAAGGCCACGAAGAAGACCAGGGTGATGCCCAAGGCCACCTTGGAGAGCACCCCTAGGCCGAACCAGAGGGTGAAGATGGGGGCCAGGACCACCCGGGGAATGGCGTTCAAGGCCTTGATGTAAGGGTCCAGGACCGCGGCCACGCTGGGGGCCAGGGCCAGCCAAAGCCCTAGGACCACCCCAAGGAGGGTTCCGAAGAAAAAGGCCAAGACCATTTCCAGGGTGGTGATGTAGAGGTGGGGGTAGATCTCCCCTGTGCTGAGCCAGCGCCAGATCCTTCCAGCAATATCCGAGGGTTTTGAGAAGAAGAAGGGGTCCAGGCGGTCGGTCCTCGAGGCCCACTCCCACCAAACCAGGAAGATAAGGAGCAAGCCTGACTGCCAAAGCTGTAGCCTAAGCCCCCGCATGGGCCCGCATCACCTCCCCCCTCAAAAGCTCCCAGATCTCCCGGTGTACCCGCAAAAACTCGGGTGTGAGCCGGATTTCCGCCACGTCCCGGGGCCGGGGCAGGGGGATGGGAAACTCCCCTATGACCCGGGAGCGGGGCCCCGCGGACATCACCACCACCCGGTCGGAGAGGGCGATGGCCTCCTCGAGGTCGTGGGTGACGAAGAGCACCGTCTTGCGGTCCTCCTGCCAGAGCCTCAGGAGCTCGTTTTCCATGAGCTGCCGCGTCTGCACGTCCAAAGCGGAAAAGGGCTCGTCCATGAGGAGGAGTCTGGGATTGGCGATAAGCACCTGGGCCAATCCCACCCGCTTGCGCATCCCCCCGGAAAGCTGGTGGGGGTAGTGGCGGGGAAAGCGGCCCAGGCCCACTTTCTCCAGCCAGGCTTGGGCCCGTTCCCGGGCTTCCCGCCACGGCACCCCCCGGAAGACCAGGGACAGGGCGACATTGTCTAGGGCCGTCTTCCAGGGGAGGATGGCGTCCTGTTGGAAGAGGTAACCAGCAACGGGGTTAAGCCCCCGAAGGGGTTTCCCGTTCAGGAGCACCTCCCCTTCGCTGGGAGCGAGAAGTCCTGCTGCCACGTTGAGGAGGGTGCTTTTGCCACAGCCCGTGGGGCCCACTAAGCTCACGAACTCCCCAGGGGCAAGGCCCAGGCTCACCCCTTCCACGGCTACATAGGGACCAAAGCTAACGGAGACCTGGCGGAGCTCCAGAAGCCTCATGCGTAGTATTCGGGGTTGGGCTTTACGCCCAGAGCGTTCAAGAGCCGGTTGGTGAAGTTGAACATGGCTGCCACCTCCACCGCTTCCATTACCAGAGGAGCGCACATGCTGGCCTCCCTTCGGGCAAAAACTACCACATTCCCGCAAAGGTATGCAAGTGTCTAGCGCCGGGGGTCAAGGCGGTCACGAAGCCCATCCCCGAGGAGGTTAAAGCCCAAGACGGCCAAGGATAGGGCCACTCCTGGGACCAGGGCGGGGTATGGGGAAAGGGGGAGGAAGCTCTGGGCCTCCCTTAGCATGCGGCCCAGGCTAGGGTTAGGGGGTTGGACGCCTAGGCCCAGGTAGGAAAGGGCGGCCTCGGCCAACAAGGCAGCGGCGAAGGCCAGGCTGGCCTGGACCAGGAGGGGTCCTAGGAGGTTGGGAAGGAGATGGCGGAAGACCACCCGCCCTGGGCCGGCTCCCAAGGCCAAGGCGGCCTCTACGAAGGGGGTGGTTTTTAAGCTCATGGCTCCCGCCCGGGCCACCCGGAAGAAGGCAGGCACCATGGAAAGCCCCACCGCCAGCATGCTGCTAACCGTGCCAGGCCCCATGAGGGCGGCGAAGAGGAGGGCGAGGAGCAAGCCGGGGAGGGCGTAGAGGGCCTCCATGAGAAGGCTTAAGATGCCGTCCCAGTAACGGCCTAGGTACCCCGCAAGAAGGCCCGAGACCACCCCTAGAGCGAAGCCCACGGACACGGCGATGCTCCCCACCAGAAGGGCACTCCTGGCTCCGTGAAGAAGCCGGGCCAGAAGGTCCCGGCCCAGGGGGTCGGTGCCCAGGGGATGGCTGGGGGAGGGGGGAGCAAGGCGGTGGAGGAAGTCGGGGGCGTTGGGGTCCACGGGGTAGAGGTAGGAGGCCAGGGCCATGAGGAGGAAGAGGCCCACCAGGAGGCTGCCTATAAAGAGGCTTGGGCTACGCATACGCCACCCGTGGGTCCAAGAGGCCGTAGAGGAGGTCCACCAGGAGGTTGAAGAGGACGATGAGGGCCGCCATGACCAAAACCAGGCCCTGGAGAAGGGGGTAGTCGCGGGCCTCGAGGGCGGTCAGGGCCAGGCTCCCCATCCCCGGCAAGGCGAAGACCACCTCCACCACCACCGCTCCCGTGAGCAAAAACCCTCCCTCCAGGCCCAGCACGGTGATCAGGGGAAGGCTTGCGGGTCTCAGGGCGTGCTTGAGGAGCACCCATCCTTCTGAAATCCCCTTGGCCCGGGCGGTGCGGATGTAGTCCTGGCCCATCACCTCCAGAAGGCTCCCCCGGGCCATGCGAAAGAGGATGGCCGCCCGGGAAAGGGCCAAGGTGAGGGCGGGGAGGAAAAGGTGGCGCAGGGCTTCCCATGGACTGGAAAACCCTGGGAAGCCGCTGGCGGGGAAGAGGGGCAGGTGCACCGCCAGGGCGTAGAGGAGGACCACCCCCAGGAAGAAGGTGGGTACGGATTGCAAGAGGGCCATGAGGCCGGTTAGGGCCAGGTCCCAAAAGGGAAACCTAAGGGCCAACAGGGCCAAGGGTAGGGCGAGGAAAAGGGCGCCACCAAGCCCCAGGAGGACGAGGCCCAGGGTGAGGGAAAGCCTTTCTTCCAGAAGCTCACCCACGGGCTTTCCGTAGCGGATGGACTCCCCAAGGTCTAGGCGGAGGGTGCGGGTGAGCCAGTCCGCATAGCGTTCCCAGGGAGGTTTGTCCAAGCCGAGGGCCCGCTCCAGGGCCTGGCGAGCGGCTGGAGACGCCTCCAGGCCCAGGATGGCCTGTACCGGGTCCCCCGGGAGGAAGAGGAGAAAGAGGAAGACCAGGCTGGAGGCCAGCCACAAGGTGGCCAGGGCTAGGAGGACCCGCCTCAGGAGAAAGCTTCGCATCTAGCGGCTCAGGTAAACCCGGGTCACGTTGAGGCTCGGGGTGGGCTGGTTCTGCCACCAGCCCACGACCTCCTTGCGCATGGCGGCGATGTAGGGGGCGTTCATCACCCAAAGGTTCACCGCATCCTGGGCCAGGAGACGTTGCATCTCCTTCATGATCTCGCAGGCCCGTTTGGGATCGGGGGTGCGCAGGTACCGGGTGTAGAGCTCACGGAAGCGGGGCGAATCATAGCGGAAATAGTAGTTCGGGTTGGCGTAGATGCCAATATCGTGGGGCTCGGAGTGGCCGATGATGGTCATCTGGTAGTCGGCCCCCCGGAAGACCCGAGAAAGCCAGGTGGCCCACTCCACCACCTCCAGCCGGGCCTGGATCCCGATCTGGGAGAGCTGGCCGGCGATGGCCTCGCCAAGCCGCCTCTCGTAGGGGTAGGGGGCGGCCAGGGTGAAGGTGAAGCGCAAGGGGTTGTTGGGTCCATAACCTGCCTCTTGCAACAGGGCCCGGGCCTTTGCCGGGTCGTAGGGGTAATAGCCGGAGAGGTCCTCGTAGCAACTTTCCCCGGGAGAGCGGTGGCTGCCAATGGGGGTGCCATAGCCCAGCATCACCCCCTCCACCAAGGCCTTCTTGTCCACGGCGTGCTGGATGGCCCGCCGCACCCGGAGGTCGTTGAAGGGTGGGCGGCCATTGTTCATCCCCACGGTGATCTCCGTGGTGGTAAATCCCGTGACCACCTTGAAGTTGGGGTCTCGCTGGAGCACCAAGGCGGCTTCCGGGCTCACCCCCAGGCCGATTACCTGGATGTCCCCGGCCCGCAAGGCGGCGAGCTGGGCGTTTGGATCGGGCAGGAAGCGGAAAAAGACCCGGTCCAGGTAGGGGAGGCCAGGTTCATAGTAGCCCTCAAAACGTTCCAGCCGCACCCCTACTCCCCGTTCCCAGGCCACGAACCGGAAGGGCCCGGTGCCGATGGGCTGGGTCCTCTGTTCCTCCACCCGGCCCTTGGGGCCGATCACCGAGTCCGGCCGGGCCAGGTTGAAGAGGAAGTCCTGGTTGGGCTGGCGCAGGCGGAAGACCACGGTGTAGGGGTCCCTGGCTTCCACGGTTTGGATGTCCTGGTAGTACTCGGGGTGGGTGTGGCCGGACCTGGGGTCCCGGGCGCGGTTGAACTTGAAGACCACGTCTTCGGCGGTGAAGGGGGCACCGTTATGGAAGCGCACCCCCCGGCGCAGGTGGAAGGTCCAGGTGAGGCTGGAGGGGCTTCCCTGCCAGCGCTCCGCCAGGGCGGGGACGATCTCCCCCTTCTCGTTGAACTTCACCAAGCCTTGGAGGACGTTATCGTAAAGCATACGGGGAATTTCCTGGCTGGTGGAGGCCGTGGGGTCCAAGACGGGAGGCTCGGCCAGAATGGCCACCCGAAGCTCCCCGCCCCTTGGCTGGGCCAAGCCCAGACCTAGACCGATCAATAGCATCACTCCCAACCGCTTTTTCACGTTCCCTCCTCCTTTCTTATCCTACGGCCACGGAGTGTGGTCCTGATGGAGGCCATTCCAGATAAAGCACTGCCAGGGCGGCGTAGACGCGGGCGGCTTGGACCACTTCCTCCAGGTCCACCCACTCGTCCACCTGGTGCGGTAGGGTCTTGCTTCCGGGGCCCATGACCACCACCGGAAGGCCGGCCCAAGCCCTAAGGAAGGTTCCGTCCGTGGCTCCCGGTACCCCGCCATGGCGCACGGGGAGGCCAAGAAGCCTCAAGGCCTCCTCCGCTGCCTGCACCAGGGGATCTTCCCTTGGGGTTTCCACGGGAGGGCGGTCCTCCAATACTTCCAATACCCCGGCCTGGGTCCCGGCCAGGGCCTGGAGTCTCGCCACCAGCTCCCCGTGGTCCAACCCGGGTACGGTGCGCACGTCCAAGGCCACCTCGGCCTGGGCAGGGATCACGTTCAACTGGCCTTCCCCGGCGCTGGCCAGCACCTGGGTGGGGGTGAGGTAGGGAGGACCGAGGAAAGGATGGGAAAAGGTTTCCTGAAGTTCTATTTGTAAGGCTTCTAGCTCCAAGATGAATCGGGCAGCCTTGGGAATAGGGTTCTCCCCCGCGTAGGGCATGGCCCCGTGGGCCATCTTACCAGGGAAGAGGGACCTCAGGCGCAAGGCGCCCTTCTGAAAAAGGCAGATCTCCATCTCCTCAGGCTCGGCCACCAAGGCCCCCCGGAAGCCACGGGCGAGGCCTTCCCTTATAAAGGCCTTTACCCCCAGCATCATCCCCTCCTCGTCGGCCAGGGCGGCTAGGCGCAGGGGGCGTTTTAGATGGCCTAAGGCCCGCTTCACCGCCAATAGGGCCCCCACCAAGGCGGCTAAGCCCCCTTTCATGTCGCAGGCCCCTCGGCCGTAAAGCCGTCCTCCCTCCACCATCCCGGCGTAGGGAGGGTAGCGCCAAGCTCCTTCCTCCCCGGGGGTCACCACATCCGTATGGCCCTCCAGGATCAGCCCTCCTTCCCCTTCCCCCAGGTCCGCTACCAGGTTGGGCCGGCCCGGGGCTACCTCTTGCCGGAAGGGGTGGAAACCCCTTTCTTTCAAAAAGCTATCCAAGAAATCCACTACCTTTGCCTCCCCCGGCCCCGGGTAGTGGCTGGGAATCCGCACCAGGTTGCGGAGGAGCTCCACCACCTCCCTTTCCTCCACCGCTTCGGCTGCCAGGAGGGCCTTTTCCATAGGCTTCAGACCGATTATACCGCGGTATGCTGGGGTTAAGGAAAGGAGGAAAAGGCATGAAGGACTACCGGAACCTCTTTAACCTCGAGGAGCAGGTGGCCTTGGTGGTGGGGGCAGCCTCCGGGATCGGACGGGCCTCGGCGGAGGCCTTGGCGGCCTTCGGGGCTAGGGTGGTGTTGGCGGACCGGGATGAGAGGGGCTTGGAGGAGGCCTTGAGGGCCATCCATGACCAAGGGGGTAGGGCGGAAGCGCACGTTCTAGACCTGATGGATAGGGAAGGGGCCAGGCGGCTGGTAGAGCAGGTGTACCAGAGCCATGGCCGGTTGGACACCCTGGTTTCCACCCCGGCCATCAACGTGCGCAAGCCCCTTTTGGACTACGCTGATGAGGAGGTGGACCGGGTGGTGGACCTCAACCTAAAGGGGACCCTAAGGCTTCTGCGGGCTGGGGGGCAGGTGATGCGGGAGCAGGGCGGAGGGAGCCTCATCGCCTTCGCTTCCATCCGCGCCGTGGTGGTGGAGCCAGGACAGGGGGTCTACGCCGCCACCAAGGCGGGGATCCTCCAGATCATGCGTACCTTGGCCGCCGAACTTGGGCCCTTTGGGGTGCGGGCCAACGCTGTGGCCCCTGGACCCATAGAAACCCCCCTTACGGCCCCCATCCAGGCGCACCCGGACTGGTACCAGGCCTATGCGGAGAAGACGGCCCTCCGGCGCTGGGGAAAGCCCGAGGAGGTGGCCATGGCCGTGGTGTTCCTGGCCTCCCCGGCCTCCAGCTACGTCACCGGGACCCTCTTCCTGGTGGACGGGGGGTGGACAGCGGTGGATGGGCGGTTCACCCCGCCCCTTTGATACCACCCCCCAAGGTGGGGACCGGTGCATTCCTCCTCCGGGCCCCGACCTCGAGCACCTATGGAGCAAGGTATAGCGAGAAAGAGCATGGCCTTCTGAGGGACGAACCAAGGGATGCGTTGTACCCAAGGGGACGCTAGAGCAGCCTTTGTCCCCCCAAGTAGACCTCCAGCACCTTAAGCCCCTGGTCCAGCACCACCAGGTCCGCCCGCTTGCCAGGGGCGATCTCCCCTCGGTCAGAAAGGCCCAGGTAACGGGCTGGGTACAAGGATAACCTCCGGGCGGCTTCTTCCAGGGGTATCCCCCAGGCCACCAGGTTCCTTAGGGCCTGGTCCAGGGTGAGGGTGCTCCCCGCCAGGGACTCGCCCAGCCAGACCCCCTCTTTCCGCTTCTCCACCCGGTGGGCTCCCAAGGGATAGGTGCCGTCCGGCATCCCCGCTGCCGCCACCGCATCGCTCACAAAGTAGAGGCTAGGGATAGCTTTTAGGGCCACCTTTAAGGCAGCGGGGTGGACGTGGAGGCCATCGGGAATGACTTCCGCCCACTTGCCTCGTTCCAGGGCCAGGCCCACCACCCCAGGGGCGCGGTGGTGGAGGCCGGTCATGGCGTTATAGAGGTGGGTGAAGCCCATGGCCCCGGACTCTAGGGCTGCCAAGGCCTCCTCGTAACCGGCTTCCGTGTGCCCCAGCTGGACCCGCACCCCCCTTTCCGCCAAGAAGCGGACGAGCTCCAGAGCCCCGGGAAGCTCCGGGGCCAGGGTTACCACCCGTACAGGGGCCAGGGAGAGGAAGAACTCGGCCACCTCCCTATCTGGGGGGAGAGGGAAGGGGGGCTGGGCCCCCAGGCGGCCTGGGCTGAGGAAAGGACCTTCTAAATGGGCTCCCAAGATGGCTTCCCCCAGGGGTCCCTCCATGGCCCCCCGGATGCCCTTTAGGGCCCTCTCCAAGTCCGGAAGGGGAGCGGTGACCGTGGTGGCCAAAAGGCCCGTGGTGCCGTGGCGGAGGTGGAAGCGCACCGTGGCCTCCACGCCCTCTTGTCCCTCCATCACCTCCCTGCCTCCTCCCCCGTGCACGTGGAGGTCCAGGAAGCCGGGGAGGATGAGGGGGCCGTCCACGGGGGCCTCTTCTATGGCCTCAATGCCCTCGGAAAAGTGGAGGCGGCCACGCAGCAAGCCCTGAGGGGTAAGGATGTAACCTTGCAGCATGCCTTTCTCCTAGCCTGGATACACCACCTGGCCGGCCCTTAGGTTACGGCCACCTGTAGCCCGGCCCAGGACGTTGACCTCTCCTTGGGCATAGAGATAACCCAAGAGGGCGAAGGCCAAGGCCTCCCGTACCTTGGGGTTCCCCATGACCTCCACGGGAAGCTCTTGGGAGAGAAGCCCCACCAGAACCCGGTTCCTGGCCCCGCCCCCCGCCAATAGGACCCGGTCCACCCTGCCCACGAACCGGTGGTAGGCTAGGAGGATGCTTCTGGCGGTTAACTCCAAAAGGGAGCGGAGGAGGGCCCCGGTTTCCTGGGGGAGGGGAGAGAGGTTCCCAAGCCGCCAGACCTCCCGCCCCGTGGTCTTGGGAGGCGGAAGGGAGAAATAGGGATGCCGGAGCCACTGGGCCAGGGCTTCCTCGTCGGGGGTGGCCCTTTCCGCCAGGCCCACGGCTTCTTCCAGGGAGAGGCCCAGGGTCTGGACCCCCTCATCAAAGAGGCAGATCCCAGGGCCGGTGTCAAAGGCCAACAGGGAGTCCGGATCCTGCCCCTGGAAATAGGTCAGGTTGGAGATTCCCCCGAGGTTGTGCACCGCCTTGCGCTTGCCCGCCTCCCCGTAGAGGAGGAGGTCTGGGTAGGCCACCAGGGGAGCCCCTTGGCCCCCTGCGGCCAGGTCCATGCTTCGGAAGCCGTAGACCACAGGCACGCCTAGGCCCAGGGCCAGGTGGCTGGGCTCCCCAAGCTGGAAGGTGGCCTTCGGGGGCTCGTGCCACACGGTCTGGCCCGACAGGGCTACCAGCTCGGCTTTGCCCTTGAAGGGCAGGGCGGCCTCCAGGTAGAACCGGCCCAGGTCGTGGTGGAGAAGGGCGATTTCCCGGGTGTCGGCCTGGCGCATGGCCCGAAGCACCCGGGCCCGTAAGTCCTGGGGGTAGGCCACCTCCCGGTGGGCTAGGACCCGGTGGGCCACCTCTGGAGGGGAGCCGGAAAACTCCGCCAGGACCAGGTCCACCCCGTCGGCGCTGGTTCCCGACATGAGGCCCAGTACCCTCATGAAAGCTCCACCAGGAGTTCGTACCGATCCGCCCGGTACCAGCTCTTCACCCGTTCTACGGGCCTACCGTCCTCCAGATAGCTTACCCGCTCCAGGTGGAGCAGGGGGCTTCCCGGCTCCACTCCAAGAAGCCTAGCTTCCTCCCGGGCGGCCACCGCACGCAGGCGTTGGAGGGCCCGCACGGGTCTCAACCCTTTGGCCTCGAGGGCCCGGTACAAGGAGCCCTCCGGCGGTTCCGCCAGGGCCCAAGCGGGCAAGGTGGCCCGCTCCAAGGCCATGGGTTCCCCGTCCGCAAGCCTCAGGCGGAGGAGGCGGAGCACCTCCTCCCCCGGGGAAAGCCCCAGGGCCATGGCCTCTTCCGGGGCCGCGGGACCTTTTTCCACCCCCAGGACCTCGGTACTGGGCTTCATGCCCAAGGCTTCCATCTCCTCGCTAAAACCCCTAAGGCGGGTGCGGAAGGTGGCCCTTTTGGCCACGAAGGTGCCGCTCCCCTGCCGGCGCACCACCAAGCCCTCCTCCTCCAGAAGGTCCAAGGCTTTGCGCACGCTATCCCGGGAAACCCCGAAGGCCTCGGACAGGGCCCGTTCCGGCGGAAGGGCGTCCTTGAAGTTGCCCTGAAGGATACCCTCCCTTAGCCGCCGGGCCAGTTCCAGGTACAGGGGACCGTGGGCCATGGCCGCATTGTACCACTTGCCTACCAATAGCAGACCGTTATACACTTGGGGCTATGCGGGCCAGGGCCCTCGTGGAGGAGGCCGTAGCCAGGGGTATGGTTCCTGGGGCGGCCCTCGGGGTGGTCCATGCCGATGGCCGAAGGGAGATCCTTCACCTGGGGTGGGCCCAAAGGGTACCCGAACCGGTGGCCCTGGAAGAGGGCTTCTACTTTGACCTGGCCAGCCTCACCAAACCGCTTTTCACCTTGCGGGAGGTGCTGCGCGCGGTGGAGGAGGGGCTTTTGGATCTGGATGACCTCCTTTCCCAGCATCTTCCCGAGATGCTTTGGCTCAAAGACCACCCCCTCAAGGGGGTGAGCGTGCGGGCGCTTTTGGCCCATGCGGCGGGCCTCCCGGCCTGGGAGGCCTTGTACACCTGGGGGGCAGGGGAGGGTTTAAAGGCCCGGGTGCTCCAGCATCCTTGGCCCCTGGGGGAACCGGGGTACTCGGACATCGGGTATATCCTCCTAGGTCTTCTCCTGGAACGTTTGCGGGGTAAGCCCCTTGCGGCTTTTCCCTTACCCGAGGGTCTTAGCTTCTCCCCGCCTCCCGAGCGGAGCGTGGCCACGGAGCTTTGCCCTTGGAGGAAGCGGGTGCTCCGGGGGGAGGTGCATGATGAAAACGCCTTTGCCCTTGGGGGTACGGGGGGCCACGCGGGGCTTTTCGGCACCCTGGGGGGCGTTCTGGACCAGCTCGCGGCCATCCTCCAGGGCACCTGGCTTTCCCGGGCCGCCTTGGAGGAGATGCAAAGGCCCCACGGGGAGCGGCTTCTGGGCTGGGAGAGGAAACGGCCTGGTTGGCAGGGGGGAAGCCTGGCGTCGGAAAGGGCCTTTGGCCACACGGGCTTCACCGGGGTGGGGGTGTGGATAGACCCTGAGCGGGGGTATGCCTGGGCCCTCCTCACCAACGCCATCCACCCCACCCGCCACCGCCCTTCCCTCGCCCCCTTGCGCCGGGCGGTGGGGAATGCCTTGGCGGCGGAGGTGAGGGGATGACGGAGCAGGTGGCCCGGCGGTACCAAGACCTGGACCTATGGCCGGCGGAGGAGGTCCTCGAGGCCCTCTTTGAGGCCCAGCTCCGGGCCGTCGCCGCCTTAGGGCCAGCCCTCACCGCCCTGAGGGAAGGGGCGGCGGCTGCGGCAAAGCGGCTTCGGGCAGGAGGCGTTTTGGCTTACGCCGGGGCTGGGACCAGTGGACGACTGGCCGTGCTGGACGGGGTGGAGTTATGGCCCACCTTTGGTTTTTCCCGGGTGCGCTTCTTGCTGGCCGGAGGGGAAGAGGCCCTTCTTAAGGCGGTGGAAGGGGCCGAGGACCGGTATGAGGAAGGCCTAGCCCAGGGCCGAAGCCTGGGGAGGGAGGACGTCATGGTGGCGGTGGCGGCGAGCGGCCAGACCGCCTTCACCCTGGGGGCCCTACGGGGGGCCAAGGAGCGGGGGGCCTTGACGGTGGCCCTGGCCAACAACCCCCAAACCCCCCTCCTCCTGGAGGCGGACCATCCCGTCCTCCTCAACACGGGGCCCGAGCCCATCGCGGGGAGCACCCGGCTTGGGGCCGGCACCGCGCAAAAGGCGGCCCTCAACCTCTTCTCCACCTTGGTCATGGTGCTCTTAGGTAGGGTTTACGGAAACCGCATGGCCCGGATGCGGGTGCAGAATCAAAAGCTCCGGGAGCGGGGGGTGGGCATGGTGCGGGAGATGGCAGGGGTAGGGGAGGAGGAGGCAAGGGCGCTCCTCGAGGCCTACCCCGACCCGGCCTTGGCGGCCCTGGTGGCCTTGGGAGTAGAGCCCGAAAAGGCCTTGGCCTTGCTGGAGGAAAAGGGGGTCCGGGGGGCTTTGGGAAGGGGAGGAGGTTTAGGAGGTTAAACCTTTAGGAAGCCAAAGAGGGGCCAGTGCCCCCTGAGGAGTTCCGGGTGCCACTGCACGCCCAGGAAAAGGGGGTGCCCTTCCAGGGCTAGGGCCTCCACCAGGCCGTCAGGGGTCACCGCCAAAGGCTTTAGGCCCGCGCCCAGGCCCTTGATCCCCTGGTGGTGGTAGGAGTTCACCCGAAAGCTTGGGGGAAAGATGCGGGAAAGGGGATCCTCGGCCACCAGGCTTACCCGGTGGGCTAAGGCAGGGGGCGGGCTCTTTTGATAGTGCTGGACCTCCGTAAAACCCTGGGCCTCGAGGTCTTGGTAAAGGCTTCCCCCTAAGGCCACGTTCATCACCTGGATGCCCCGGCAAATCCCCAAGGCGGGAAGGCCCTTTTCCGCGGCGTACCGGGCCAGGTAGATCTCGTGCTCATCCCGCTCGGGAAGGATCTCGCCAAGCCTTGGCTGGGGTTCTTCCCCGTAGCGATCCGGGTCCACATCCCCCCCTCCGGGAAGAAGAAGCCCATCCAGGTGGGGCAGGATTCTTTCCAAGGCCTCCGGGTCCTGGGGTGGGAGGAGCACGTAGGCCAACCCCTGCGAGGCCAAGGCCTCCAGGTAAAACTCCAGAAGGCCCCAGAACCGTTTGCCCATGGGGCCCTCGGCCATGCGGTGCTGGGTAGCGATGCCAATGAGGCGCATGGCCTCATGCTACTCCGGGCGGAGGGTTACCCACGGGTATGGGGGTCGTATGATGGAAGCGCTTCTATGCGGGTGGGAAAAGGAGGCAGCATGGGAAGAATCCTGGCGGTGTGGCTATGGCTTAGCCTGGCCCTGGCGGTACCGGTTACCTTCCGCTACACCCCTCCCTCCGGGTTGGAGGTGCGGTCGGTAAGCCTGCGGGGTTCCTTCAACGGCTGGGGGGAAACCCCCATGCAGAAGGAGAACGGGTCCTGGGCGGTAACCGTGGACTTGGACCCCGGGGAGCACCAGTACAAGTTCTTCATCAATGGCCAGTGGCCTAAGGATATGTGCCACGACCCCACCTTTGGTACGCCCATGGTGGACCCACAGGCGGCAGGCTGTGTGGACGATGGCTTCGGGGGTCAGAATGCCTTGATCGTGGTCCAAGCCCCGGTGGCTTCCACCCCTCCAGCGGGGCCTGTAGCCCTGGACTTCGTCCACGATCCAGCGGACGCCCAGTATGTGTCCTTTGCCGATGGCAAGCTTTCCCTGCGTTTTCGGGCAGGGGAGGGAGCGGTGGCCGCTGCTTGGGTGGAGGTGGGAGGGGAGAGGTTCCCCATGCACCTTCAACTGGGTTTCCCGGGAAGCGAGGTTTGGCGTGGAACCCTGGCCAAGGGCCTGGGGGCCTACCGCATCCGGGTGCGGACCCAGGACGGGAAGGAAGAGGTGTTCGGCCCCTTTGACCCTCCGGGAAGCCCGTTCGCCGAGGTGGCTTGGGTGGGCGAGGGGGTGGGTTACCAGATTTTCCCGGAGCGCTTCTACAATGGGGATCCCGGCAACGACGCCCTGGCCCTGGAAACCGATGAGTACCGCTTCAACCAGGTATGGCAGCGCTCTTCTGGGCCCAGACCCCATCTTTCCCGCTGGACCGACCCCCCCTCGCCCTTGCACTGCTGCCACCAGTACTTCGGTGGGGATCTTGCCGGGGTGCTGGCCAAGCTTTCCCACCTGGAGGCCTTGGGGGTAACCCTCATCTACTTCAACCCCCTATTTGACTCCGGTTCGGCCCACGGCTACGACACCCACGACTATCTGAAGGTCTCGCCCAAGTTTGGCGACAACGCCCTTTTGCGAAGGGTTTTGAACGAGGCCCACCGCCGTGGCATGCGGGTGATCTTTGACTTCGTGCCCAACCACACCGGTTTGGGCTTTTGGGCTTTCCAAGACGTGGTGAAGCGGGGTCCACGCTCCCGGTACTGGAACTGGTACTTTGTCAAGCGGTGGCCCTTCCTGCCGGGCGATGGATCGGCCTACGAGGGGTGGTGGGGGTTGGGAAGCCTTCCCAAGCTGAACACCGCCAACCCGGGGGTGAAGCGCTACCTGATGGAGGTGGCCAAGTACTGGATCCGCTTTGGTTTTGACGGGGTACGGGTGGATGTGCCCGGGGATGTGCTGAACCCCCAGGCCTTCTTTAGGGAGCTGCGGGCCGAGCTTAAGGCCATAAAGCCCGATGCCTACCTGGTGGCGGAGGTTTGGCAGAGGGACTCGAGCTGGCTTCAGGGGGACCAGTTTGACTCCCTGATGAACTACGGCATCGGCAGGGATATCCTCCTCCGCTTCGCCAAGGGGGGCAGCCTGGCCCTCTACAACGGGCGGCGGGCCCTGGCAGACCTGGGTCGGGTTTATGCAGAGTACCCCGAGGCTGTGGCGGGCATGGGCTTCAACCTCATCACCTCCCACGACACGGCCCGTTTGCTCAGCGAACTTGGGGGTGGGGGCCTGCGGGACACCCCAAGCCCGGAGTCCCGGGCCCGGGGGCGGTTGGCGGCGGCCATGCTCTATGCCCTTCCCGGGATTCCCGTAACCTTCCAAGGGGACGAGTGCGGCTTCACGGGGGAAAGGCCCGCCGAGCCCCCCCACGAACTCAACCGCTATCCCCTCCAGTGGGAAAGCTGCCATGGGGAAACCCTGGATTTCTATAAGACCCTGGCCGCCCTGCGTAGGGAGTTGCCCGCTTTGAGGAGTGCGGTTTTCCGCACCTATCACGGGGAGGGTTCCCTGTTGGCCTTCCTTAGGGGAGAGCCGGGGGAAGGGGAGGTCTTGGCTGCCTTCAATAACGGCCTCGAGGCGTCCACCCTAGCCCTGCCCCCAGGGGGATGGTGGGATCCCCTGGAGGGGCGGACCTATCGCAAGGAGGTGGCGGTACCGCCTTTGGGTTTTCGCTTTCTACTCCACCTGGACCGTTAAACCCCTGGTATGGTCCCCCTAGGCTCGTGGCTGGCCCCGTTTGGAGGGGAGCGGTTTGTCAGGGCTGGCCCAAGCCAGGGTGGGGCCCCGGGAAGGACCTTGGATAGGCGCCATCTCGATGAGGCTTGGAGAGCGAAACAGGGGGAAAGGGTTAGAGGCCATCGGGTAAGCGTGCCCAGGGCCCAGCCCTAGGCGGGGATGGGTTCCACGCCTTCCTCTACCCCCGGCCGGTTCCGCGGGAACTATGTAGGGGAGGGCATCGAGTGACCTCCTCCCACCCCTAAAGGGGTGGGCTTCCCCGGCGGATTTTCGTAAGTTGGGTAGCTGGGTTTTACCCTAGGAGGGGGTTGGATCGGATGGAAACCTTGCCGGTTAGCCGCTGGTTCATAAGCTTGGCCCTTTTCCTTCTCACCCTTTGGGCCTTGGGTAAGCTTTATGGCCTTTTGCTTTGGGTTTTCCTGGCCTTTACTCTGGCTGGGGCCTTAGATCCCCTGGTGGGGTTTCTTAGCCGAAGGCTTCCCCGGCCTTCCGCGGTGTTTCTCACCTATCTCCTGGTCCTCGGGGTTATGGGTTTGGGGTTTTATCTGGCGGCCCCCCTTTTGGTCATGCAATTCCACCATCTTGCCGAGCTTCTACCCGAGGTGCTTCGCTGGTTGGAGGAAAACCTGGGCCTTACCCTTCCCAACCTGGCCACGTCCCTGGCCTCCTCCGCCCATCTGGCAGGGGATCTCCTCTTGGGGTTGGGGGAGACGGTTACCGAGATGGTTTTGGCCTTGGTTTTGGCGGTGATGATCGCCCTCGAGCCTCACCTGGTGGCCCGGGTTGCGCCGTACCTTCCGGGAAGCGGCTGGACCGAGGTGTTGGAGGACACTTGGAAGCGCATGGGCTACTGGGCCCGGGCCCAGTTCCTCATCGCCCTTTCCTTCGCCCTTCTCTTCGGGGGGTGGCTTTTCTTCCTGGGCGTTCCCAGCCCCTTCGCCCTTGGGGCGTTGGGCGGGGTTTTGGAGGTGGTGCCCTTTGTGGGGGGTATCGCCACCGCCTCCTTAGCGGCCTTGGTGGCCCTTTCGTCTAAGGGCCCGCTGGCGGCCCTCCTGGTGCTCGCGGGCTACGGGGGGATCGCCCTCCTGGAGGGGAAGGTGCTCATCCCCTACATCTACGGCCGCACCGTGGGTTTCCATCCCGCCCTGGTGCTCCTTTCCATCTTCGCCTTTGGCCAGCTCTTCGGCTTCCTGGGCATTTTCCTGGCGGTGCCCATGACCATCCTGGGGGCGGGGATTCTCAAGCACTGGCGGCGCTAGCCGCCCACGTGCACCAAGGGGCGTTGGCTCCTATCCGGTTCGGTGCGGCGCAGGATCTCATGGGTCAGGGTGGGCACATCCCCCTCGCCAAAGAGGAGGAAGTCCAAGGCGGCCTGCAAGGGCCCTTCGTCCGACCACTCAAAGTAAATGTGGGGGCGCCGGCCCGTGCGGTTTCTCAAGTAGAGCAAGAAGGCGGCCAGGGTGTTGGGTGCTGCGGTGCCCAGGATGCGGAAGATGCGGGCCTCGGGGCGGTCCACACCCCAGACCCGGCCTTGGGCGGTGAACTCCGAAGGATCCTGCACAAAGACTTCCACAAAGTAGATGGGATCCCCCGCGGGGATGTGGGTGGCCTCACGGATGCGGCGCTCCTTTTCCCAGTACACCCTGAGGCCTCCCCGCTCCGGCCGGTGGGCCACCAGGCGGATGGGGGCCTCCTGGGATTTCAGCTGGGCCACAAAGCGCTCGGCCATCTCGTCTAGCTGAAAGCCCTCCACCCTCAGTTCAAAGGCCCGCAGGGTCCGGGAGAGGAGGGAGATGAGCAGGGTGGCCGCGATGAAAAAGGAGGCGATCTTCACCCCATCAGGCCGCTCCAGGATGTTGGCCAGAAGCACGTAGGTAAAGAGGGGGAGGAGTAGGCGGTAGAACCCGCCTTCGCGGCGCTTTTCCCGCTCCGCCAGAAGGGCCGCCGCCAGGGCGGCGGAGGTCATGACCACCAGCACGCCGGTGGCGTAGGCCGCTGCCTGGGCCTCTACCCGGGCCTGAAAGACCATGGTGATGCCAAAGCCAACAGCGGTGAAGAAGAGGACCATAGGGCGTTGTTGCCTTGCCCACTCCGGGGCCATGCCGAAGCGGGGAAGGTAACGGGGGACGATGGTGAGGAGGCCCGCCATGGCGCTGGCCCCGGCGAACCAGAGGATGACGATGGAAAAGAGATCGTAAAGGGTGCCGAAGTCTTCCCCCAGGTAGCGATGGGCCAGGAAACTTAGGGCTCTGCCGGAAACCTCCTCGCTGCCCCATAGCTCTTGGGGAATGAGGAGGGTGGTGGCGAAGCCCGCCCCCAGGAGGAAGAAACCCATAATGAAGGCTGCGGCGAAAAGGAGGCGGTGGGTTCCCCGGATGCGGCCCCAAGGGCGCTCCGGGGTATCCCCAGGCAGGCCCCGGATCAGGGGCATGACGGCCACCCCGGTCTCATAGCCGGAAAGGCCCAGGGCCAGTTTAGGGAAAACCAAAAGGGTGACAAGAACCAAACCCAGGGGGTCGGGTTGGCTGGTGAGGAGCCTTTGCCACCACCTTTCCAGGTGCTCGAGGCGCACGTGGGGCAGGGTGGCCAGGAGAACCATTCCGTTGAGGAGCAGGTATCCCAAGGTGATGGGCACCGCCAGGCCAATGGCTTCCCTGAACCCTAGGTAGAAGACAACGCCCAAAAGGCCGATGAGCAAAAGGGTAAGGCCCATCTGGTGCCCCTGGAGCCAGGAGGGGGCCAGGGGGTTTCCCAGAAGGTGAACGGCGGCGTCGGCGGCGGAGAGGGTGATGGTGATCATAAAGTCCGTGGCCATGAAGCCCAGGACCACCAAAACCAAAAGTTTGCCCCGCCAGCCGGGGATCAAGCGGGTGAGAAGCCCGATGGATCCCTCGCCGTGGGGGCTCTCCTCCGCCACCCGGCGGTAGACGGGGTAAACCGCCAAGAAGGCGAAGAGGACTAGGGCCAGGTTGGCTAAAGGCGAGAGGACACCCGCAGCCAGAAGGGCGATTCCCGGTTGGTAGCCCAAGGAGGAGAAGAGGTCCACGCCTGTGAGGCAGAGAACCTTCCACCATGGGTAGCGCCCCT
Organism: Thermus albus; assembly: GCF_022760855.1. Lineage (NCBI taxonomy): Bacteria > Thermotogati > Deinococcota > Deinococci > Thermales > Thermaceae > Thermus > Thermus albus. The sequence continues at coordinate 5,248 of NZ_JAKTNR010000011.1, read as the reverse complement.
CGTCTTCCGAGTGCCTGGCATCAGGGGGAGGGGTTGGGGATTTCATAGACCTTGGAGGATAGCGGCCACGCCACGGGGTACATGGCCATAGACCCTGTAGAGGGCATGGGCCTCGAGGAGCAGGGACTTAGCCTCCGTCCCCTTCCTCTCCTTTACCAGGGTTAGACCAAGGAGATACCGAGCCAGGGGGTTTTGTGGATCCAGGGCCACGGCCCAAAGGGGAAGGGTGAGGCGGCGGGGAGGGCGCCTCCGCTCCAGCTGGAAGAGGGTCTCCAGGGCCCAGGAGTAAAGGGCTTCGGCGATTCCCCTTAGGATATGGGTCCGCCGCAGGAGGTCCAGCACCCAGCTTTGCGCTAGCTCGCCTCCGGGCCGTTCCTCGTACTTGAAGCGCTGGCTCCAGGCTACCAGGGGCCGGAAGAGGAGCTGGTCGTAGGCCAGGATGGCCACCAGCATGCTCAAAGCGGCGAGAAGCACCGCCTGCCCATTTCCCTGGGCGATGGCGGTGGCCAGGTAGGACCCGATGCCGGGAAGCTCCACCTGGGTCTTGCCCACGGCTATGGCCTCTGAGGCCACCACGAAGAACCATCCCCCCGACATGGAGATCATGGCGTTCCAAACCAGGCCCGGCAGGGCGAAGGGAAGCTCGAGGCGCAAGAAACGTTGCCAGGGGGAGAGGCGAAACAAGGTGGCCACCTCCTCCAGTTCCCGGGGCAGGGTCTTCAGGGATTGGTAGAAGCTGAAGGCCATGTTCCAGGCCTGGGAGGTGAAGACCGCAAAGATGGCCGCCAGCTCGTAACCCAGGGCCCTGCCAGGGAACAGGGCGGCGAAGGCGCCTGCGGTGGCCGCCAGAAAGCCCAAGATGGAAACGGATTGCAGGATATCCAGCAGGGCAATAAGGAAGGGTTCCAGCCGGGTCTTGGCCGCCAAGGGGGCATAGATCAGGGTAAAGAGGAAGGAAGACAGAAAGGCCACCCCCATGCGGAAGGTGGTGCGCAGGGTGTACTCCGGTAGCTTGGCAGGGTCCAGGGAAATGGGGCTCGGGTGGAAGGGGCCCACCGCTTCCCGGGAAGCCTCTAGGAAGAGGGCCAGGAGGCCTAGGGTTAGCAGGAGGGCTAGGAGGTCGTGGCGGTTGGGACGTTCAAGGATCCGGGTCAGGGCCATGGAGGTTTTCCTTTCCCGATGAGGAAGGGGCTGTCGGGTTGAGCTTGGGGCAGGACTAGGTCCGGTTGAGTTGGGGTTGTGCGCCTGTTCCACCCCCCTTGGCGCATGGCGGACGCCCTTCCACGTTATACTCCTTTCCTTAAGACCCGGGGTGCGGGCCAAGGGGCTGGCTCCCCTGCCCGGGGGTTGGGCTGAACCGTTTGGGCTCCAGGCTGGCAACAAGGTGAGTTCGCCAAGAAGGCCGTACGCCGGGGAAAACCTACACCTCCACGGTCAGGTGGCGGTGGTTATCCACCACCTGGTGGAGGCGGATCCCCTAGAGGGTATGCCTTAAGGTCTCCATAAGAGGATTCCTAGCGCCACGCCCACCCCGTAGCCTAGCGAACCCACCAGGAACAGCGCCCTCGGCATGCTCTTGTGGGTGGGGGAGGGGGCCTGGCCGTTTAAGGCGTAGGCCCCTCGTTTGCGCAGGCGTACCCCAAGCCTTAAGGCCAAGGCGGCCATGGGAAAGCCGGCGTTGGGGGAAGGGGTCTTTTTGGCCTCCACCAGAAGCTGGGACCAAAGCCGGGGAGGGCAGAGGAGAAGGCCAGTGATCCGTGCCGGGACCAGGTTTAAGAGGTCGTCAGCCCTTGCGGCAAAGGCTCCTCTTTTCCCATTCTCCCGGTAGCCCCACATGGCGTCCGCGGTGTTGGCATAGCGGTAAAGGGTAGCTCCCGCAAGCCCAAAGAGGGCGTAGTAAAGGAGAGGGGCCAGGAAGCTATCCGAGAGGTTTTCCGATAGGCTTTCCAAGGCCGCCTCCCGCACCTCCTCCGGGGAGAGGTCCTGGGTGGGCCGGCTCACGATCCGGGAAAGCCTGGCCCTGGCTTCCTCCAGATCCCGGGCTAAGGAGGCTTCCACCCCCCACGCCTCTTCCAGGAGCATCCGCAGGCTGAAGAGGGGCTTGAGGAAAAGGCCTATGAGCACGAAGCCCCAGGCCATGGGTCTAAGGAGGAGGTCCAGAAGAAGGGCAGGTAGGGTGAAGAGGAAGGCGCCAAGGGCCCAGTAGAACGCTCCTCCCCAAAAGCCTTGCACCCGGGGCCAGGCCCAGGCCAGGTAGCGGCCCATGAGGACCACGGGGTGGAGGCGGGCCGGGGGTTCTCCGAGGAGGGCGTCCAAAAGGAGGGCTAAAAGAAGGCTCATGGGCCTGGATCTAGGCGGTCTAGGAGGCGCCTCGGCCAATCTAGAACCAAGGCGCTTCCCGGTAGAGGGAGGGTGTCCTCTCCAAGGGCCCGGAGGGCTACCCGGATCACCCCCCCGTGGGTGAAGAGGAGGCTAGGAGCTTTAAGCTCTTCTAGATAGCGAATAACCCTTTCCTTAAAGGCCTCGAGGCTCTCCCCCTCTGGGGGAGCGAAGCCTTGAAACTGGAGAAGGGCCTCCCGGTACCTCGGATCCAGCTCTTCCCATCTCATGCCCTCGAGGGTCCCGAAATGGATCTCCCTTAAGGCGTGGGTAAGCGTGGGCTGGAATCCGGCAAGAAGGGCGGTGTGATGGGCACGCTTCAGGTCGGAGCTGTAGGAGGGAAGGAGGGGAAGCCTTCCCTTAAGGCCCAGGGCCTGGGCCTCCCCCAGGGGGGTGAGGGGGAGGTCTGTCCAGCCCAAGAGCCGTCCCTCCCGGTTCCAGAGGGTTTCCCCGTGGCGGACCAGCCAAAGCTCCATGCTCCAGAGCTTATACTTCCTCCCATATGGGATACCAGGAGGTTTTGCAGGCGGCCAAGCAGCGCATGGAAAGGCTCACCAAGCCCCCCAGCTCCCTGGGCCACCTGGAGGAGGTGGCGGTACGCCTGGCCGCCATCCAGGGAAGGCTAAAGCCGGAGCTGGGCCCTGGGGCGGTGGTGGTGGCCGCTGCCGACCACGGGGTGGTGGTGGAAGGGGTGTCCGCGTACCCCCAGGAGGTCACCTACCAGATGGTTCTGAACTTCCTGAGGGGTGGGGCGGCCATCAACCAACTGGCCCAGGCGGCGGACTGCCGGGTTTATGTGTTGGACGTGGGGGTTAAGGGGGAGCTTCCAGACCACCCCCAGCTCCTTAGGCGCAAGGTACGGCCGGGAACGGGGAACCTGGCCCGGGAGAGGGCCATGAGCCTGGATGAGGCGGAAAGGGCCCTCTTGGCGGGTCAGGAAGCAGCCCGTTTGGCCATCACCCAAGGGGCCACGGTGCTGGCGGCAGGGGATATGGGCATTGGGAACACCACCGCGGCGGCTGCCCTAACGGCGGCCCTTTTGGACCTCCCTTCCGATGCCGTGGTGGGGCGGGGTACAGGGATAGGGGAGGAGGGCCTAAGGCGGAAGCGGGAGGCGGTGGCCAGGGCCCTGTCCCGCCTACGCCCGGGGATGGAGCCTTTGGCCGTGGCGGCAGAGGTGGGGGGCTTGGAGCTTTTGGCCATTGCTGGGATGTACTTGGAAGGCTACCGGCAGGGCCTGCCCTTGGTGCTGGATGGCTTTCCCGTTTCCGCAGGGGCCCTTTTGGCCTACCGGCTAGAGCCCAGGCTTAAGGACTACCTGTTTGCGGGCCATAGGAGCCGGGAGCCCGGGCACCGGTACATCCTCGAGGCCCTGGGCCTAAGGCCCCTCCTGGACCTGGACCTGGCCCTGGGGGAGGGGACGGGGGCGGTTTTGGCCATGCCCCTTTTACGGGCTTCCGCCCGCATCCTGCACATGGCCACCTTTGCGGAGGCGGGGGTTTCCGACCGCACCTAGGCCCATGCTCCGCGCCCTGCGCCTGGCCCTGGGCCTTCTCACCGTGTATCCCCTGGCCCCCCAGGGGACCAGTCCGGAGGATTTTCGGCGAAGTACCCTGTTCTTCCCCCTGGCGGGCTATGCCCTCGGGCTTCCCCTATCGCTCTTGGCCCTTCTCCCTCTTCCCGAGGGGCTCTTGGCGGCCTTGCTGCTCGCCTGCCTTTTGGGCCTCACGGGGTTTTTGCACCTGGACGGGCTTCTGGACTCCGCCGATGCCCTTTTGGCCTCGAGGTCCAAGGAGGAAAGGCTTCGCATCCTCAAGGACCCCTACCTGGGTCCCTTCGCCTTTGGGGTGGGGGGGCTTTACCTCCTCCTCCTTTGGCAGGCCTTGGCCCTGGTGCCCGAACCCCTTTTCCTCCTTCTATTCCCCGGCTTCGCCCGCTTCGCCATCCTGCCCTTCCTGAACCGGTATCCCCTCTTGCACCCGGGCATGGCTGGCCTAATCCGGGGAGGTCCTTTGGGAGGGGCTTTTCTCCTGGCCCTTCCCTTCCCCATCCTCTACCCCTGGCCGGCCCTTTTGGCCTTGGGCACCGCTTATGGGGTGGCCCGTTTCGCTGTGGCCCGCCTGGGGGGGTTGAACGGGGATGTCCTCGGGGCCATGATCGCCCTCTCGGAGCTTGGGGGCTTGTTAGGCTATGCCCTATGGAAAGCCCTAGGCGGATGAAGCCGTACGCCAAGCCCGAGGGGGAGCGGCGGGGCCTCCTTTTGGTCTACACCGGGGACGGGAAGGGCAAGAGCACCGCCGCCTTTGGCCTGGCCCTACGGGCCCATGGCCGGGGCTTGAGGGTAAGGATTTTCCAGTTTATCAAGCACCAAGGGGCCCGCTTTGGGGAGCACCGGGCCTTAGCCCAGCTGGGCATCCCCGTGGAGGGGTTGGGGGATGGGTTCACCTGGAAAAGCCGAGACCTGGAGGCTTCGGCCCGGCTGGCCCAGGGGGGTTGGGAGCGGGCCAAGGAGGCCATCCTCTCGGGGGAGTGGGACCTGGTGGTCTTGGACGAGGCCACCTATCCCTTGCGGTACGGATGGGTTTCCCTGGAGGAGTTCGTGGATGTCCTGAACCACCGGCCCTCCCAGGTGCATGTGGTGGTTACAGGCCGGGGTGCCCCCGAGGCCCTTGTGGCCTTGGCGGATACGGTGACCGAGATGCGCAAGGTCAAGCACGCCTTTGACCAGGGGGTTCCGGCCCAACGGGGCATAGAGCATTAAGGGGGGTTGGGGCCTTATGCTGGTGTCCATGACGGACAAGAGCCTCGCCCGGTTTTACGCCTTGGCCCAGGAGTTTTGGTCCCAGCTTCCCCCTCAGGCCCGGTTCCG